>DATEMM010000509.1:0-16710 GCA_035275605.1 Pyrinomonadaceae bacterium | reverse complement strand
GCTAACGCGAGCAGTTTATCAACACGCCGTCCTGGCGCGTTATCGCTTTTACAGCTACGGCGATTGCATGTTAATAATTTAAGCCGTCGGTAACGAGACGTTAAACCGTCAGACAGTTGTTGACGATTAAAGCCGAATGCTGACAAACTAAAGAATCAGCGCTCGACGGCTGATAGCTGAAGACTTCATTATGGCTGTGCTTAAGAAAATTCGTTCGCGGTGGTGGTCGCAGGGTGAAGAGTCGGGCGGCAGTACGGAAGGGTACGAGCCGCCCGCACCGCCGAACCTGGTGGAGATTCGCTACGAGGTGCGGCCTCTAACAGTCTCGCAGTTGGACGAATGCTGGCGGCTGGACCAGCGCTGCTTCGTTGACGGCGAAGCCTACAGCCGCGACACCTTCGAATACCTGCTGACCGCGCCCGAGTCCGTCTCCTACCGCGCGGTGACGCAGGGCGGCGCGATGGTCGGTTTCATCGTCGGACTCGTCGAGCCGGATCACACGGGGCACATCACGACCGTCGGCGTAGCGCCAGAGCACCGCCGCCGCCGACTGGCACAGCGCCTGATGGAGAAAGTCGAGGACGGCTTCCGCCGGCGAGACGTGCGCATCGTCCGCCTCGAAGTCCGCTCGGTTAACACGGGCGCGCAGCAGCTCTACCAGAACCTCGGCTACGTCGTCACGCAGCGCCTCCCGCGCTACTACTCCAACGGCGGCGACGGATTATTAATGATTAAATCGCTCGGATAGTCTCGCCACTGCTTGCGGCCCAATTTTACAGGCCAAGCGAGCGCAAGGTCTGGGCGGCCCTGTTTCTGAGCGCCGCCATCTTGAGGTCCCTCACCGGCCAGGCCACGCGGAAAGTCATTGTAACGGCTCCCTTCCACGTCGGGCGGTAATCGCCCGATGGCTGCTCCTTGTAGTAGTAGCCGTATTCGACCTGCTTCTCCAGACTCCTTTTGACCGAAGAGCAGATGTGTGAAATCTCCATCCCTTCCGATGGGAGTACGCGCAATTCACCCGGCGCGTGCCGCGCTATCAAACGGCGGTGCGCCTCGTAGAGACGCCACGAATCCTTCAGGCCGGGAAACTTGAAGACGGGGTTCGCGGGGTCGGGTTTAAAGACGCTCGGGTCTTCCGTGTTGTTGCTGTTGATGCAGACCCCGTTGCTGAGGTCGGTCGCGAACTCAAGGTAGTTCGTGTTGCGGTAAAAATCCTTGACCGCGAAGTGAAAATCTCCGGCACAGACCATGTCGCCCGCGGCGTGATTCTTCATCAGCATCAGAAAGCAGGTCGTCCCGGCCAGTTGTCCGCCCTGGTATAGATACATCGCGTCGGAAAACCCTTGAGCCTGTAGAGTCCCGGCGAGCCGCCTGAAATAGTTTTGCGCCGTCGGCGGCAGCGCCTCGACGCTTCGCTGCTCGAAGAGCGGGTACGAGGCGGTGCGGCTCGTCAGGCGTAGCTTGATGATAGTGGCGATGATGGGATAGAGGAGCCCGGAAGCGACCGCGATGGAAAAGAAGAGCAGGACTGACATTAATTTCTGACCTCTCGGGTGAAGGTAGCGTAAGGAGGAGGCTTCCGACGGCTGCTCGTGAGAATTAGGTTCGGCCTGAGGCCGGAAAGGCTGGAAGGGAATGCCCTGGTGAGTTCTACTTTTCGCTGGCCTAGAATGAGCTCTTGCGAAGCTCCGTCAGTACCTGCTTCGCCACGGCCTTGAGCGTGTCGAAGACGCCGACGCCGGTGGCCGCGACGGCCTCGACTACTGGCTCTTTCTTGCGCTGTAGCTCGGCCGTCAGGTCCGGGACGGGGATGACGTTGGGGAGGTCTCGCTTGTTGAGCTGCAAAACGTAAGGCAGGTTCAGCAGGTCGTAGCCCTGCGACTGTAGATTCTCCTGTAGGTTGTAGAGCGATTCGATGTTGGCGTCCATGCGCTCTTCCTGCGAGTCCGCGACGAAGACGACGCCGTCCACACCTTTCAGAATCAATTTGCGCGAGGCGTCGTAGAAGACCTGCCCCGGTACCGTGTAGAGGTGAAACCGCGTCTTGAAGCCACGCACCGTGCCCAGCTCCAAAGGCATGAAGTCGAAGAAGAGCGTGCGGTCGGTCTCGGTCGCGAGACTAATCAGCTTGCCCTTCGACTGCGGGGCCGTGGAATCAAAGATGTATTGCAGGTTCGTCGTCTTGCCGCACAACCCAGGGCCGTAGTAAACGATCTTGCAGTTGATCTCACGCGATGCGTAGTTAATAAACGTCATGATAGCTAATTGAACAGGCTGTCTATGTCCTCATCCGTAATCTCGGCGAAGAGCGAGGGCTCGCTTGAGTCCTTTTTGCTCGACTCGCGGATTATTTCGTCGAAAATCGCCGCCAGCTCGGTCGAAGCCTGCTTGACGCGCAGTTTGACGAGCCCGAGGCTCGAACGCTCGTCGAAGACCACGACGAGCAGCATCCGCCCGATGACCGAGATGTAAATGCTTTCCCGCTCGCCCTCGTGCGAGAGCGTCGGAAACTCCTTCTCGCCGATGAGCTGAGCCATGCCGCTGGTGGCCGCGACGTTCCCGGCGGCCAGCGACGCCAGGCTCGTTGTGTCAAGATTGCCCACGTCGCCGTGCACGGCAATCTGCTGACCGTCCTTGTCCACCAGAAAAGCCACGCGCGCTGAGGAGTCCAGACGTAGTTTTGCCAGCACAGCCTTAATCTGGTGGTACTGCTGCTCGCGCATTACTATGGGAGTGTCTGCCATCAGTACAGCTTTCTTTTTGAATGGAAGCGGGCGAGGCGGGGGGCTGCAAAAGGTGTCTGCCCGAAATCTCTGCCTGGAACTTAACTCAAAGACTTTGAAGGTATTTCGCGCGCCCGCACACACGCTTTTCGGGGCCGCTAGCCGTGATGGGCATGAGCACCGCGACCCCTACAGGCACTCTAACATGGCGCGTGAAGTGACTTCAAGTGTTTTTCTCTGTTGGCCATTCGGCCCTGATGATTTAACGAAGGCTTTCCTTTGTGCCCGCTAAACCGTGCTCTACCGTTGATTTAGCGGGCAAGCTGTGCTAAGCTGCGTGCAGTTTTAGCGGCTGCCTTGAGTGATTAACGGGCAGCCCTTTGGAAACCAGGTACTTCTCAATGAGCGATCCTATCGTCAAGGGCGTGAAACGATCTCTCTCCCGCCCTGCCTCGCGTCAAAATTCCCCGGCGTCTTCTGCAAAGAATCGCAAGTTGGGGGCTAAGACTGCGCGTCCGAAGCCGATAGTTAAGCGCTCATTGTCCGAGAAGGCTCCGGCGCGTAAAGCTTCGACCTCGCACGCGAAGTCGGCCACGGGTGCCGCAGCCAAAGGCAAAGCTGCTAAATCTGCCAAATCTGCCGCTGCTGCGCGCAAAACTTCCGCCCCGAAGAAGGCTCTCTCTTCCAAAACCAAAGCGCCGGCGCGCAAGCCCATAGCCCAAGCCAAAAAAACAGGAAAGCCGGTGCCGGCCAAGGCTGCGAAGTCCCATTCAGCCCAAGCCCAGAGACCGAAGAAGGCAGCGGCGCTGCCCCCTCGCAGGCCCGCTCCGCCCCCGCCCCCGCCGCGTCAGCCGACGCAGGACGAGGCGGCGGCCCTGCGCGCCTTCGAGCGCGCCCACAAGGAGTTCGCACGCGGCCGCTTTAATGAGGCGCGCTCGCAGTTTCGTGCTCTGATTGAAAAGTACACGAACGTTTCCGAGGTGACGGCGCGCGCACGCACCTACCTGGCGGTCGCCGAATCGCGTCTACGGGCGGAAAGCTCTCTGCCGAGGGACGCCGATTCACTCTACGACCGCGGGGTGATAGAGCTTAACCGCGGTGAGTATGTCGCCGCGCAGGAGATGTTCGAGCGGGCGCTCAAGCGCGAGCCTGAAGCGGCCCACATTCACTACGGTTTGGCCGCGACGCGCTCGCGCCTGGGCTCGATTGACACGGCGCTGGCGGCCTTGCAGCGCGCACTTGAGCTTCAACCGAACCTGCGCCTGCGTGCGCAGCACGATCAGGACCTGACGCTTCTCAGAAACGACTCGGAGTTCGAGCGTCTGGTCTTCGCATCTCGTTTTTAACCCCCTCTCTCCTCTCTTGTCTCCCACTCGTCTGCTCCAGCATGAAGCTTTGAAAGCTCCTGCCTTTCAGCTATGATTTAAAGTCGCGGCCGACGTTTGCCCTGGTCGCATCTTCTGGAGGAACCGAAAAAGTTGGTGGTCACGGAAACGAATCACGGACTGAACCTCGTCGCCATCGGCGGCGGGACGGGACTCTCGACGCTGCTGGCCGGGCTCAAAAAGCTTGTCGATGCGAGTGACGGCGTGGGCGTCTGGCTCGAATCGCTCTCGGCAATCGTCACCGTGTCGGACGATGGCGGAAGCTCCGGCCGCCTGCGCGAAGAGTTACAGATGCTGCCGCCCGGTGACATACGCAACTGCATGGTCGCGCTCTCGGAAGATTCGACTCTGCTCTCGCGCCTCTTCCGTTACCGCTTCCGCGGCTCGGGCGAGCTTGGCGGCCATAGCTTCGGCAACCTCTTCCTCGCCGCGCTGACGGAAGTGACGGGCGATTTCGTGGAGGCCGTCCGCCTCTCCTCGGAAGTTCTGGCGAGCAAGGGCCGCATCTATCCGGCGACGATTAACGACGTGCGCCTCGTGGCCGAGTTGGAAGACGGCACGGAGGTGCGAGGCGAAACGCAGATTACGGCCTCGCGCGCGCCCATCCGCCGCCTGCGGCTGGAGCCTGAGCAGTGTTTGCCGCTGCCCGAAGCGCTCGCCGCCATCCGCTCGGCGGACATCATCACCATTGGCCCAGGTTCTCTCTACACGAGCATTCTCCCCAACCTCTTGGTAGCCCGCGTCGCGGACGCCATCGGACAGTCGCGCGCCGTCAAAATCTTCATCTGCAATTTGATGACGCAGCCCGGCGAGACAGACGGCTACACGGCCCGCCAGCACCTTGAGACGGTCAAAAGGTACGCGCCGGAAATCTCGTTCGATTACGTCATCCTCAACGACCGCCGCGTGAGCGAGGAGCAGGCCGCGCTCTACGCCGCCGACGGCGCTTACCAGATAGGGATGCAGAATCACATGTTTGAAAAGGCCTTCAGCATGGAGACGGAGGTCGTGCGCGCGGACCTTCTGGACGAAGGCGAGAAAGTCCGGCACAATCCAGAGAGGCTGGCGCGCGTGGTTTTGGCCTGCTGCGAGCAGGCGCGCTCTCGCCAAGCGGCCACCCGGTTCTGATTTTTATGGAGAGACAAACGCAGTTCACCATGCAGGACGCACAGCCAGGCCCCCTGGACGTGCTCGTCCTCGCCGCCGGACTCGGCACACGCATGCGCTCGCGCACGGCCAAGGTGCTGCACAAACTGGGCGGGCGTCCGCTCATCGCGCACGTCGCGCGCGCTGCCGCCGCGCTCACCTCGCGCCCCATACACGTCGTCGTCGGCCACCAGGCCGAGCAGGTCGCCGAAGCCGTCCGCCAGGAGTTGGACGAACACGGCGCGGTCTTCATCACGCAGGCAGAGCAGCGCGGCACGGGCGATGCTGTCATGGCTGCGCGCGAGGCTTTGGCCGATGCTGGCTCCACTCTTCTCATCCTCTCGGGCGACGTGCCGCTCGTTCGTGCAGAGACTCTGGGCGCTCTCATCCAGCAGCATCGCACGCACCGCGGGCGCGGCGCGGCCTGCACCATGCTGACCGTCCGGCTCGAAGACCCGACCGGCTACGGGCGCATAGTGCGCGACGAAGATGGGCGCTTTCAGAAGATCGTCGAGCAAAAGGATGCTTCGCCAGAGGAGCGGCAGATTAAGGAGATTAACGCGGGCATCTACTGTTTCGAGACGCGCGCCCTGTTTCCGGCGCTGGCCCGCGTCCAACCCGCCAACGCGCAGGGCGAGTACTACCTGACGGACGTGCCCGGCATCCTGCGCGCCGAAGGTGAAGACGTCAGCATCTTCCTGCACGCGGACGCGCGCGAGGTCTCCGGCATCAACACGCGCGTCGAGCTGGCGGAGTTCGAGCGCATCCTGCGCCAGCGCACGCTCCGCCGCCTGATGCTGGACAGCGGCGTCACCTTCATAGACCCGGCCCACACCTACGTCAGCGCCGAGGCGCAGCTCGGGCGCGACTGTGTCGTCTACCCGGACGTTCACATAGAGGGCAATACGATCATCGGCGACGACTGCGAGATTCGCTCCGGCACGCGCATCACAGATTCGCGCGTCGGCAACGGCGTCGTCATCAAGGACCACTGCGTCATAGTCGAGAGCGAGATTTCGGACAACTGTACGGTCGGCCCATCGGCGCACCTGCGCATGAACGCGAAGCTGGAGCAGGGCGCGGCCGTCGGCAATTTCGTCGAGATGAAGAAGTCCAGGCTGGGTCGCAAGTCCAAGGCGATGCACCTGACGTATCTTGGCGACGCGACGATTGGCGAAAAGACCAACATCGGCGCGGGCACCATCACCTGCAACTATGACGGCAAGAACAAGCACGAGACGGTCGTCGAAGACGAAGTCAAGATCGGCTCCGACACGATGCTCGTTGCCCCTGTGCGCGTCGGCAGAAATTCCGTGACGGGCGCGGGCTCAGTCGTCACGAAGGACGTACCGCCCGACACCTTGGTCGCGGGCGTCCCGGCGGTCGTCAAAAAGAGGCTCAACGAAACTAAGGAGGAACCAAGGGATGAGGGCGGAAGCGTGAGAGATGAAAGCGTGTTGACTCAAGTTAAATAGTCGAACTTTCATCCCTCATCCTTCATCCCTCATCCCTGCTCTACCATGTGTGGAATTGTTGGATACGTCGGCAACAAGCAGGTCGTGCCCGTCATCATCGACGGGCTGAGGAAGCTGGAGTACCGCGGCTACGATTCGGCGGGCATCGCCGTCGTTGACGAGAGTCACGACCTGGAGATTCGCCGCGCCGAGGGCAAGCTGCGCAACCTGGAAGAGGCGATCCGCCTGCAACCCCTCGACGGCACCTACGGCATCGGCCACACGCGCTGGGCCACGCACGGGCGGCCCACGGAAGAGAACGCGCACCCGCACCGCGACTGCACCGGAAGAGTCGTCGTCGTCCACAACGGCATCATCGAAAACTATCTCAAGCTCAAAGACCGCCTGCGAAAGTCGGACCATCGCTTCGTGACGGAGACGGACACGGAAATCGTCGCGCACCTGATTGAAGAATATTTGAAGGCGGGCGAGCCTTTTGAAAAGGCAGTGCGCAGCGCAGTCTCGGAGCTTCAGGGCATCTTCGCGCTCTCGATTATCAACGCGGACGAGCCGGACACGATCATCGCCGTGCGCCAGGGACCGCCCGTCGTCATCGGTCTTGGCGACGGCGAATACTTCGTCGCCTCGGACATCCCGCCCATCCTCCAGCACACGCGCGACATCTTCTTCCTAGGCGACGGCGAGATCGCCATCCTGACGAAGGACGCCGTGCGCGTCACGAACTTCGAGGGCGATTCGGTCGAGCCGGTTCAGCAGCGCATCACCTGGGACCCGATCATGGCGGAGAAAGGCGGCTTCAAGCATTTCATGCTCAAGGAGATTTACGAGCAGCCGCGCGCCGTCCGCGACACAGTGCAGGGTCGCATCTCGCTCGACACCGGGCGCGTCTTCCTGGACGAGATGAAGAACATCACCGAGAGTGATTTCAAGCGCTTCACCTCAATCAAGATCGCCGCCTGCGGGACATCCTGGCACGCGGGCCTCGCCGGCAAGTACATGATCGAGCAGTTGGCGCGCATCACCGTGGACGTTGACTACGCCTCGGAGTTCCGCTACCGCGACCCGGTCCTGGACGAGAACACGCTGCTCCTGGTCATCTCCCAGTCGGGCGAAACGGCCGACACCATCGCTGCGCTCCGCGAAGCCAAGGAGCACGGCTCGCGTGTTCTGGCCGTCTGCAACGTGCAGGGCTCCATGATTATGCGCGAGGCCGACGGCACCATCCTGACGCACGCCGGCCCGGAGATCGGCGTGGCTTCGACCAAGGCCTTCACTTCGCAGATGATTGCGCTCTACCTCTTCGGCCTCTATTTGGGCCAACTGCGTGGCGTGCTCTCGGAAGACCAGGCCCGGCACCACGCACAGCAGCTCGCCGAGCTGCCGGTCAAGATCGAGCACCTTCTGAACGAGTCGGACGAGATCGAGGAGCTCTCGAAGGAGTTTTTCCGCTCGACGGATTTCCTCTACCTGGGGCGCGGCATCAACTTCCCAGTCGCGCTCGAAGGCGCGCTCAAGCTCAAAGAGATTTCATATATTCACGCCGAGGGCTACCCGGCGGGCGAGATGAAGCACGGGCCAAACGCCTTGATTGACGAGCGCCTGCCGGTGGTCTTCATCAATACGCGCGAGGACGGCAACCGCGCCTCTGAGATTCGCTACGAGAAGACGCACTCGAACATCGTTGAAGTGAAGGCGCGCGAGGGCGTGGTGCTCTCGATTCTGACCGAGGGCGACGAGATGTCCGAGGTCGTCTCGGACCACGTCATAGAGATTCCGCAGGCTTCCGACCTGCTCTCGCCTATCCTGGCCGTCATCCCGCTGCAACTCCTGGCCTACCACATAGCCGTGCGCCGTGGGTGCGATGTGGATCAGCCGAGGAACCTGGCAAAATCGGTGACGGTGGAATAGAGTCTTCGCGGAAACTGACAGCTCTCTGCCTATCTTGAGCGCGAATGCGGGGCCGATTTATATACGGCGCTCCAACTGTATTCTCAAAGATGGCGATAGACGAAGGCAAAGCGAAAGTCGAGCGATTGAAGGGGCAGAAGGAAGTCCGCCGGGCGCTCCAGCAGACGGCGACCACCAAGGAGATCGTCAAGCCCCCGGTCGAGACCAGGCAGAAAGTCTGGCTCACCACATACGTTCTGCTGCTCTTCATCCTGGCCAGCATCTACTACCTGCTGCGCCTGGGCGCTTTCAATTTCGCGGGCAAGTACGTGCCGCTGCTCCAGCGCTTCACGCTCGGCGCGATGGCCATTGTGCTGGTGCTGGGGGTGGCCAAGTCCGTAGACCTTTTCGTCTTCGGCAGGCTGGACGATGCGGTCACCAGATACAACCTGCGCCGCATCCTCAAGCTGCTGGTCGCGCTGGTGCTGGTCCTCATCATTATTTCCATCATCTTCGCCAACTGGTACACGACGGTCGTCTCGCTCGGCCTCATCTCGCTCATCCTGGGCTTCGCGCTCCAGACCCCGATTACCAGTTTCATCGGGTGGATTTACATTCTGGTGAGGGCTCCTTATCGCGTCGGCGACCGCATCAGGATCGGCGAGGCGACGGGCGACGTGATTGACGTGAGCTATCTGGACACGACGCTCTGGGAATTTGGCGGGCAGTATCTTTCCACGGACCACCCGAGCGGGCGGATTATCAAGTTCCCGAACTCCAACGTCCTGGACACGGCCGTCTACAACTACTCCTGGCCGCTCTTTCCTTACATCTGGAACGAGATCAGTTTTCAGGTCGCCTACGAGAGCGATCTGGAGTTCGTGGCGCGGACGATGCAGGAGGCGGCCGAGGAGGAGTTGGGGCCGGTGATGATTGAGCGCGTCAAGACATTCCGCGAGCTGCTGGCAAACACGCCGGTTGACCAGTTGGAGGTTAGAGAGCATCCGGCGGTCTTCTTCCGCATCAACGCCAACACCTGGGTCGAGGCGACGGTGCGCTACATAGTCGAGCCGAAACAGGCGGGCAGGGTCAAGACCAAACTGATTAAGAAGATGCTGGAGAGACTCAACGCGGAGCCAGAGCGCGTCCTCTTCCCGAAGAGCAACCTTCGCTGATGATAAAAGGGCGCGGCGGGCGAGCGCTGCGGCAATAAGCGACAGAGAGTTTTAGCAGAAGAGAGCTTTAGCGGAAGAGAGCTTTATTCGCCAACCGCTTCCTCGCTGTCCGTGGACTTATCTTCTTCCGCCTCTTCGTGGTGATTTGTTCCAAGCGTCCAGGACGGAGGGTCGCTGGCCGGAAAGCTCTCCATCAAATTCCGGTCAATCTCCGCATCGCTCATCTCTCCGCTCTGTTCGTCGCCACCCTGGGCAACCTCTTTCTCTTCTTCCGTCATATTGATGCTCCTGGTCACGCGCTCTGAAAATGGGCGTAAGATATTCCCGACGAAAGGCGCGCGTCAACATTTCGTCTCCGCCAAATCTTCGCGAAAGATGGCCTGGCTAAAGTTTTTTTAGCTCACGCTTGAGCCGTGCGAAATCCTCTTTCACTTTCTCCCCTAAGTCCTCACGGTAGAATCTGACCGCCGGATGATAGCCGACCAAGTACCTGCGCCCGTCGCGCTCTATGACGCGGCCGCGCGCCTCGTTGATGCTCTTGACGCCCAGCATCTTTTTGGCGGCCACGCCGCCGAGCAGCACTATCAGCTTCGGGTTAATCAGCTCGATCTGCTCGAAGAGGTAGTTCGAAGTACAGGTCTCCACCTCCAGGCTCTTCGGCGTGCGGTTCTTGGGTGGCCGGCAGTTATGACTTACTAAGCCCGCAGCAATGTAGGACTCATCCTCTTCAACTCCGATATTATAAAGCGGGAATGCCCGCCGCGTGCGGCGATGCTCCACTTCGGCAACTTCTATGTCAACGAACGTGTATTCGCCCGCGTTATTCTTCATCAGCCTCCCTAAGAGAGCTTCCACCATGTCAGGGTGTTCTACTATTTGTTCCCACCACAGGTTAAGGACCAGATGGCCGTGCTCCTTCGCTAGCGCATCCTTTAATATCACTCGACCTCGGGCGGCTTTGTTTTGCTGTGCCCCCGGCCCCCACACTTCTATTAACATTTGTGAAGAGGGCAGACAGAAATCATATATGAAGGAGGACCCTGGAGAAGCAAATTGATGGACGTATTCCACACCCAGCCGACTTAGAATGGGTTTCAATTCCTCCTCTCCGAAATCGATTTTGGGGAAGACTTTTCTACTCTTCGACGCATTCGCGGCGACGGCTACGCGCCCGCGATGACGCTCTTCGGGCGTCAGATGTTGAAGTTTAGCGAGCCCTGCCGCCACCAGCTCACGAACGCGCTCGTTCGCGCGTCGTGTGATGGCATGGGGATCACGTCTCCCGTTAGCATATTGCTCTTGCAATGTGCGACGCACTTTCTCCCGCGCTTCGGGGCTATGGTAGATGCGCCGATTATGACAGCGATAACTACACGTCCGATAGGTACGACACTCATAGCGATCATACCGCACGAAATAATCTCGCCCGCAGACCTCGCAACGGTCGCCCAGCGCATGAGCGCGGTCGCCGACTCGAATGTCGGAAGCAGTTTTCCATTCGCCGTTAATCAAGAACGGGTGCTCAGGCGTAACAGTCACCTTCAGCGGACGCGTATTCGTCCCACCCAGCGCGCGAACCGTAAGCTGAATTACTTCACTTCCCGTAGGGAGGACTTCAGGCGGGCGAACGTAATCCACGCGGCGAAATCGACCCTCATGCGTTAGCACGAGATCGCCAGTCCTAATGTCCTTGATTGGCTTGTAGCCTTCTGCTGTAAATATTTGAACACGCGCACTGATGAAGCACTTGACCGTGTTGGTGATGAAGAAATCGCTGCGATCAATGCCTGTTCCTTCGAGGACGTGGTCAAGATAGCGGCCTGCCGAGCCGACGAAAGGATGGCCGGACTCGTCCTCTTCCCTGCCCGGCGCTTCGCCGATAATCATCACTTTGGAAGAGAACTTGCCGTCGCCTGGAACGGCCAGAGTCCTGGACTCCCAGAGCGGGCACCTTGTGCAGACACGTATCTGCGCGGCCAGTTCTTCGAGCCTGCGCGCCTTCTTCGATTTCGCCATCCGACCCTCCTTGTTTTGAATTTCCGCGCCCGTCGGGCTTGCAATTTACGCACTACTGTATTTCTATCTTCTGGCCGTGTCCATTTTGAATTAACATTGTGGCGAATTTCTAAAACATCAACCAGCGATGAAATTTTCCGAACTGGCGAAAACCTATGACGCGCTTGAGCGAGCTAAAGGCGAGCCGCAAAGAAGGCGCATTCTGGTGGAGCTTTTCCGCGGCCTCGATAAGAAGACGCTCGAAGCGGTCGCTCATTTCACGCTGGGCGAAGTCGTCAACCCGCAGTTGTCAGACAAGCTCGGCATAGGCCCTGGGACAATCCGCGCCGCTCTCGCCGCGGCTTCGGACCGCACGCCTGACGAGATTGACGACGAGGTCAAGCGAACGGGCGACATGAGCGAGGTCGTGGCACAACTGGTCCGCGGTGCGGACACCCTGACCGTGGCCCAGCTCTGGCAGCGGGTCAACCGCGCCGTCAGCCGCGACGAGGACCGCTTACGACTTCTCGAAGACGTTTTCGCGAAGACGACGCCGGGCGGCTCCAAATATTTCACGCGAATGGTGCTCAACCAGATGCGCATCGGCGTCGGCTTCGGAACGCTGGCGCGCGCTCTCGGCAGCGCCTTCGACGTGGACGCCGCAAGCGTAGAGCACCTCTACGCGATGTCCAACGACGTAGGGCTGGCGGCGACGCGTGCCAAACAGGGCGCGAAGAGCCTGGAGCGGACGGGCCTTGCGCTCTTTCGCCCATACCAGTTCATGAACGCGCACAAGGTGGACGACGCCCGCGAGATATTCCGCAAACTCCGCGGCAAACAGATCATCTTTGAAGTGAAGTACGACGGCGCGCGCCTGCAAATTCACTTCAAGCGCGGGAGACCTGCGGAGATCAAGTTCTACTCTCGCCGCCTCAACGATGACAGCGCGGCCCTGCCGGATGTCGCAGAGGCTTTGCGGAAGGCATGGAAGGGCGGCGACGCGATTATGGAAGGCGAGGCGGTAGCCTTCGACCCGCGCCTGAAAGAGAAGCAGGCGTTTCAGTCCGTCCTGATGCGCCTCGGGCGCGTGCATAACATAGAGGAGAAGGCGCGCGAGATTCCGCTCGTGCTCTATCTCTTCGACCTCGTCTACCACGACGGGCGGGATTTGATGAGCGAGCCGCAGAGCGAGCGCAGGCGTCAACTGAGGAAACTCTTTCGCCCGACCGAGCGGGTAAAGATGACCGACGAGATAGTCTCGGACAGAATCGAGGACGAGGAGAAGTTTTTCAAACTGGCGCTCAAGGCGAAGCACGAGGGCCTGATGGTCAAGGACCCGGACGCACCCTATGTGCCGGGCCGGCGCACGGACCACTGGATGAAAATCAAGCCTGCCTTCGAGACCCTGGACGTGGTCGTCGTCGGCGGCATCTGGGGCTCTGGCCGCCGCAAAGGATTGCTCTCCAGCCTCGTCGTCGCCATACGCGACCGCGACGAGTTCAAGACGGTCGGCAAGGTTGGCACAGGTTTCTCGGAAGAGACGCTCAGGGAGTTGACGGCGAAGCTCGAACCCGAAATCATCACGACGCGCGGGCGCAACGTGGAGATAGAGCCGCAGATGGTCATCGAGGTGGATTTTCAGGACATCCAGAAGACGAGCCGCTACCGCGCCGGTTACGTCCTGCGCATCCCGCGCTTCAAGCGCGAGCGCACGGACAAGAGCACGCGCGAGGCCGACACGCTCGAACGCCTGAAACGGCTCTACCGGCAATCGCACTGAAGCGGAATCAGCTTCATTAGCTTTCTGACAAAGCTGCGGTCCGCGCTCTAGTGCTCAATGTGCGCGCCGCCGGGCATCAACGTCGCGGGGCGCGCACAGTGTTCTTGTAAACGATGCCGCCTTTCATCACGAAGACGACGCGCCGGACGGCCGTGATGTCTCTGAGAGGGTCCCCGTCGAGGGCGATGATGTCGGCCTGTAAGCCTGGCGCGATTGTGCCAATCTGATTGCCCATGCCGAGCGCCTCGGCCCCGAGGGAGTTGGCGGAGACGAGCGCCGTCATCGGGTCTGCGCCGCCATCGCGCACGCGGTCTATGAACTCTTCGGCGTTTCGCCCGTGCGCGCCCGCCACCGCGTCCGTGCCGAAAACGATCTTCAGTCCGGGAATTTTCAAGGCGCGGCGGAACAGCTCCTGGTGCATCGGCAGCGCCTTCTCAAACGCCGCGAAAGCCTCCGCCGGAAAGTAAGGTGTGCCAAGATACCTGTCCTTGTTCTGTAGATAAGTCTTCAGCAAGAGCCCTGCCTGCGGGTCGAAGTAGATTCCCTTTTCGGCCATCAACTTCAGGTCGTCGTCCGTCGCGCCCAGGCCGTGCTCGACCTCCGTGCACCCGGCGAGAGTTGCGGCGCGGACGGCGTCCCTGTAAGCGTGTACGAGCGTGCGCAGGCCCTGGTGCCTGGCCTCGTCGCAGGCCGCGTTCAACTGCTCCTGTGAGAGCGTCATCCCGCCTTTGAGCATGCCCCCGGACGCGCGGATCTTTATCAGGTCCGCGCCCGCTTCCTTTTGCCTGCGCACGAAGGCGCGTATTTCGTCCGGCGTGCCGGTCTGCTCGCCCCGGCCCATCAGCCACTCGACGGAAGTCAGGATGCGCGGGCCAGGGAGTGCGCCGTCAGCGATTGCCTCGCGCAGGGGAACGTCGGCGGGCGAGCCCACGCTTTGCACGGTCGTAAAGCCGGCCATCAGCGTGGCCCAAGCGTTGGAGGCAGCCCTGTAAGCTTCCTCCTGCGGCGTTACGACGCCGCCACTTTTCCCGTCTTTGCCGAAGCTGACGGTGATGTGTACGTGCGCGTCTATCCAGCCAGGCAAGACGGTCAGACCGCGCAGGTCGTAGTCCACGGGCGCGGCCCCTGGGTCAATCGCAACTATCTTTGAATCCTCAATGACGATGCGCGTGTTGCGCAGCACGCGGCCCTTGCCGTCCAGGATAGTGCTCGCGGCAATCACCGTGCGCGGCCGCCGCGCGGGTGCTTGTGAAGAGCCCGTCGGCGTCAGCGCGCAGAGGCCAACCAGCCCCAGGAGGCACAGAATACCTTTCGCAGAGCGCATGAGCAGACCCTCCTTTCGGTTCAGATGACGAGGACCGATTCTAATATGTGAGGCCACAGACGAGAAAACGCGGCGATGAGATTTTATTCTCATCGCCGCGTCTTATCTTGCGTCGTCAGCTTTTAAGCCGAGCCTTACTGCTGGTCTTCTATGAAGGGCTTGAGCAGGCGCGCCCTGGAAGGATGACGCAGCTTGCGTAGAGCCTTAGCCTCGATCTGGCGTATGCGCTCGCGCGTGACGGAGAAGTCTTCGCCAACTTCTTCGAGCGTGTGCTCTTCGCCCTGCGTGCCGAGGCCAAAGCGCATCTTGATGACCTTCTCCTCGCGCGGAGAGAGGGTCGCCAGAACTTCATCCGTAATCTCCCGCAGGTTCGCGGCGACCACGGACTCCGCGGGGCTGCTCCCGGACTTGTCTTCGATGAAGTCGCCGAGGTGCGAATCCTCCTCTTCACCTATCGGCGTCTCCAGCGATACAGGCTGCTGTGCCATCTTGAAGACGGCGCGCACCTTGGCTACGGACATGTCAACGCGCTCGGCTATCTCCTCGTTGGTCGGCTCGCGCCCGAGTTCCTGCACCAGCGCACGAGACGTCTTCACCAGCTTATTGATGGTCTCGATCATGTGGACGGGGATGCGAATAGTCCTCGCCTGGTCAGCAATCGCCCGCGTAATGGCCTGCCTGATCCACCACGTAGCGTAGGTCGAAAACTTGTAGCCGCGCCTCCACTCGAACTTGTCCACGGCTTTCATCAACCCGATATTGCCTTCCTGTATCAGGTCAAGAAACTGCAACCCGCGGTTGACGTACTTCTTGGCAATCGAGACGACGAGGCGCAGGTTGGCCTCCGTCATCTCGCGCTTGGCCTCTGTAGTCCTGGCCTCGTTGACGGCAATCGCCTGGTGCGAGCGCTTGACCTCGACGGGCGAGAGGAAGGTCTCAACCTCGATCTGCTTGAGCCGTCGTTTGGCCACGCTGATCTGGCGCTTGAACTCCTTCTCGTCCTCGGGCTTGATGCGCTTTCTGCCCAGCTTATCCGTCAGCTTTTCGATCTCGCGCTCCAGCGAGCGAACCTCTTTGTAGACCCTACCGATGGCAGCGATGAGCCGCTGGCGCGTGTCCTCCTTGAGGTTCAATTCTTTGATCTCGCGCGCGATGTCCAGGCGCGCGCGAACGGCCTTGCGCTTGAGGCGCAGGAGCTTCCTGGATTTTTTGCCGCGCGTCACCTTCTGCTCTGCGCGCAGTTTCTCCCACTCTTTCTGCCCCTGGCGCGACAAGGCGCGTATCCTCTGGATTCCTTCCAGGGTCAGACGCAGATACTCGTCGCCGCGGTCCTCCTGCTCGTCAATCTCGGCCTGCTCCGAGAAGGCCACGACATCGCGTATGCTGATCTTGCCCGCCTCCAGTTCGTCCCCGATTTTCATCAGTTCCGCGATGGCGATGGGCGAGCGCGAGATGACGCGGTTGGCCCTGATCTGCCCGTTCTCTATTCTCTTGGCGATGGAAACTTCCTGCTCGCGCGTCAGCAAAGGCACGCGGCCCATCTGGCGCAGGTACATCCTGACGGGGTCGGTCGCCTTGTCTTCCTCGCCCGCGGATAAGTCCAGTTCGTCGTCGTCGAAGGTGTCCCCGGTCTCCTCCGCAGCCGAGCCCGAAGAGACATCTTCCAGCAGAAGCGCGGCCGGGTCGGCCTCGGCCAGACTCGCTTCATCCAGTTTTTGCAGGACGTCTTCCAGTTTGTCGGTCGGGACTGCTTCCCCTTCCTGCTCCTGGTTCAGGCCGTCGAATGGGCGGTAACGCTCATCGCCCAGCACCAGGGAACG
>DATEMM010000508.1:0-11414 GCA_035275605.1 Pyrinomonadaceae bacterium | reverse complement strand
TGGTGCCAGGCGGCGCTACTGAAAAGCGCAGACTTTCGGGAAGCCTGCGCTCACCCACGCGGCCGTGAGAATCCGGCGATACTCTTTTTTGATGATTTGAGGTTCGGTTTATGCCTCGGCAATACACGATTCTGGTCAGGTCGGTTAATAAGATCGTTGACGCCGCCGCGGCACGCGGGGTCGCGCCCGAAGAACTCTACCGGGCGGTCAACCTTGACCCTGGAATCCTGGGCGACCCGGACAACCGCCTTCCCTTCTCCCAACTGGTCGCGCTCTACGAACACGCCGCCAGGCTGACGAAGGACGACGCCTTCGGGCTGCACGTGGGCGAGATGGTTGACGCCAAACTGTTCGACGTCCTCGGCTATGTGATCGTCAACAGCTCGACCCTGGGCGAAGCGCTCGACCGGCTGGTGCGTTATCACTCAATCTGGTCGGACGGGGCCTTCTTCGACATGGAGATTCGCGGCCCGCTGGTTCACCTGGCTTACGAGCACGCCGACGGGCAGAGCGAAGACGGGCGTCACGATTATGAGATGACGATGTCAATTGCCGTCAGCTTCGCGCGGCAGGTGACGGGGGTGGACTGGACGCCGCACGAAGTTTCTTTTCAGCACGCGGAGCCCCCGGACACGACTGAGCACCGCAGAATCTTCCGCGCGCCAATTCGTTTCGGCAGACCGGCTAACGAACTGGTTTTTGACAGTTCCCTGCTGGCCCTTCCGCTGACGACGGCCGACCCCGGCCTCTGCGAGATACTTGACCGGCAGGCCCGTGAGATGCTCGCGAAGCTGCCGCGCCAGGACGGCATCGCGGGCGACGTCCGCAGGCTCCTTGCCGAAGCCCTGAACGGCGGGGACCCGAGGCTGGAGACTATCTCGCAGAAGCTGGGAATCAGCACACGCACGCTGCAAAGAAAACTGAGGGAAGAGGGCACGTCTCATCAGGACCTGCTCGACGAGATGCGCAGCGACCTGTCCAGGCGCTACCTGAGAGAGCCCAACCTGGCCATCTGTGAGGTGGCGTATCTGCTCGGCTTCTCGGAACCGAGCGCCTTTCATCGCGCGTTCCGGCGCTGGACGGGAGTCACGCCCAAAGAGTTCAGGCGGGCACAAGCGCCGTGACCGTTAGCGGTCATGAAGAAGGAATTAACAGGGATGGATAGGATAGACAGGATAAAATAAAGTAAGAACTAGTTATCTTGTTTTGTCTTTATCCTGTTCATCCTGTCCATCCCTGTTAATTCTTTTCGAACCGAGCAACAGTCTTACTTGCCCCTCTGCGCTAGCGCGGCGACGACCGCGACCAACTCCGTCAACTCGACGGGCTTTGGCACGTGCATCTGGTAGCCGGAGCGCAGCGCACGCAAGCGGTCTTCGACTCTAGCGTAGGCGGTCAGGGCGATGGCAGGGATTTTCCCGCCCTTCTCGACGGGCAGCGCACGCACTTTTCCGATTAACTCGTAACCGTCCTCGCCCGCCATCCCGATGTCGCTGATTAAAATCTCTGGCCTGGACTCTTCCAGGGCTTCGAGCGCCTCCTGCACGGAACCGGCGGCGGTCACGACAGCGCCGCACTGGCTGAGCGCCTTCTTCAAGAGCTCTCGCGTGTCCGGCTCGTCGTCCACCACCAGCACCTTCAGGCCCTCAAACCTCTCCGGGCAATCGAGCGCGTGCATTGTGTCGCTCGCCGACGGGTGAATGCGCTGGGTGTCCGGCTCCTTCTGGTAAACGGTTACGAGGGGGAGCTTCACAATGAAAGTCGCGCCCTGCCCTTCGCCATCGCTGACGGCCTGCACTGTGCCACCGTGAAGCTCTATCAAGTGGCGGACAATCGCCAGACCGATTCCCAGTCCTCCATGCTGGCGGGTCGTCGTCTGGTCCGCCTGCCGAAAGCGGTCAAAGACGTGCGGCAGGAATTCCGGCTTGATGCCGCTCCCTGTATCGCTGACCGTAATCTCTATGTGCGAGTTGACACGCTCCAGTCGCACCTGCACGCGCCCGCCGCGAGGCGTGAACTTGATGGAGTTCGAGAGCAGGTTCCAGATGACTTGCTGCAAGCGCGCCGGGTCGCCCGCGACCGAATGAACGCCCGTGTCCATCACCTTCTGAACGCGCACCCCTTTGGCCAGTGCCGCGGGCCGCAGGGATTCTATGGCAGCTTCTATAAACGAACTCGGCTCCACGTTCCTGACGTCCAACCTGAGCTTGCCCGTGATGATGCGCGACATGTCCAGCAGGTCGTCAATCAGCCGCGCCTGCGCGCGCGCGTTGCGCTCGATGGTTTCAAGCGCGCTCCCCTCCTCGACCTCCGTGAGCTGTCCGGAGCGGAGGATGTGCGCCCAGCCGAGGATGGCCGTCAAGGGCGTGCGCAACTCGTGCGAGAGCGTCGCGAGAAACTCGTCCTTCAGACGGTTAGCTTCCTGCGCGCTGCGGTAGAGGCGCGCGTTATCAATGGCGATGGCCGCGCGGTGTGCCAGATTTTGGGCGAGCCGCAGATCTTCCTGCCCGTAACGCCGTCTGGATTCGGCAGAGATGAGGGTGATCGCGCCCAGGGTCCGTCCCTGCGTGATGAGCGGGACGACGAGCGCCGAGGTGAAGCCTATCTCGCGCATGATCCGCAGGTGCTCGTCGTCAATGGCTCCGGCGACCAGCATCTCGTCCGTAATCTCCGGGTAGATTTCCGGCTTGCCCGTGCGCAGGACGCTTGGCACCCCCTGCGGCGCGTTCATGTCCGGCGGGTAACGCTCCTGTAGCTCATACGCCCACTCGACCTTGCGCGGGTCAACGTGCGTGACGGCCAGGCGCTTGAGGGTGTTGCCGTCTTCAAGCACGTCCACCGAGCACCAATCGGCGAGCGTCGGCACGGCCATGCGCGCGACGGCCGTTAGCGTGGTCTCGTACTCAAGTGAGGAGGCGATGACGCCGCTCGCCTCGGCCAGAAACTTCTGGGCACGTTCAGAGCGCCTGCGCTCTGTGATGTCCTGAAAGATGTTGATGGCGAATAGCACCCGGCCTTCATCGTCGAAGACGGGCGTCGCCTTCACGTTCGACCAGCGCTCTTCCCCCGTCGCCCTTGAGCGGTAGCAGATAGTGGCGGAGGCGCTCTTTCTCTCTCTGAGCGCGATGCGTCCCGGAAGCTGTTCGGACGGGAACGGCTGCCCGCTCTCGTCCAGCAACTCGTACCTTTGCATCAACTCCTGCACGGACGTTTTCATCAACTCCTCTGCGGACGGGAAGCCGATGGTCCGGGCCGCGGCGTCGTTGGCGTAGATGAGACGGCCTTCAGCGTCCTGCGCGGTGATGCTCTCGGCCACTCCCTGCAAAATTATCTCGATCTGCTTTCTGGATTTTTGCAGCTCCGCCTCGGCGCGCTTTCTCAGCGTGATGTCGCGGGCCACGCCCTCGACGGCCACTGGCTGCCCGTCGCGGTACGAAATCCTAGTGCTCACCTCGACCGTCAATCGCCTCCCGTCCTTGGAGATGATGTCCACTTCGTAGACGGTCGGTGAAGGGTCCTTGAGCTTTCGCGCCGTCATCTCCCTGGCGAATTCCAGGTGCTCCGGGGCGACCACCTGTGCGATGTTCAAGCCGCCCAGAATCTCCTCGCGCGTGTAGCCCGTGATGACCTCGCACGCGCGGTTGATGGCCAGGTAGTTTCCCTGCAAATCGTGCGAGTAGATGATGTCGTTGGCGTTGTCTAAAAGCCCCCTGTACTTCTCTTCGCTTTGCCGCAGACTGTCCTCGATCCTTCTCCGCTCGGAGATGTCCTGCACGTGCGCCGCCAGGTAGAGCACCTCGCCGCCCGCGCCGCGGATCGCAGTGCTCTCTACCAAGACGGGGAAAGGGGTGCCGTCCCGGCGAACATGCACAGACTCGAAGCTGTGCTGCCCGCGCTCACGCGTCAGGCGTATATGTTCACCTAACCCGGCGCGTGCCTCCGGCCCGAACACGTCAACGAGCGGACGGCCGACCAGCTCCTCCACGGAATACCCGTGCATGCGCGCGTAGGCCGGATTCATCATGATGAGGCGGCTCCCGTCTGGGCTGGCGATGACCACTCCCCACTGGACGTGCTCGAAGACGTTGCCCCAGCGCCGGGCCTGCTCTTCCGCACGCCTGCGCTCCGTGATGTCTTCGTGCATCAGCACGATTTCGATTATCTCGCCCGATTCGTCCTTGACCGGGAACGCGAAGGCGCTCACCCAGCGCTCGGGTTCCTTGTGCTGGGTGACGTTGGGGATGGTCTCTTCAGGGTCGTAGAGGATGGCGGGAATGTCCGTGCGCTCGCCCGCGAACGCCTTTCTGATAAAAGGCATGATCCCCTTTTCGACGAGTTGCTGGTCTTCCAGGACGTTGTAGTCGCCCAGCCCTTCGAGCGTCACGCCCCACAGTTCTTCCCAGGCGCGATTGACCCAGACGGTGCGCCCGTCCATAGAGAAGACCTGTGTGCTCACAGGGGATTGCTCGAAGGCGGCACGGAAGAGCTCCGCGCTCCGGTGCACAGGCCCCGGCGAGGATTCTTTTCCGTTCAGTTCCTGAGTCAATATTTTTCCCTTTGCTCGGAATGCGCTTTCAGAGAGGACTTCGAACAGACGCCATGCTACACGACGTGGATAGGATATGGTCAAGGTTTGAGTAGTGCCCTGATCTAAAATCAGAAGCCCATGTAATCCCTAGCCCATCTAATCCGTCCGAAAGCCCCGAAGGGGCGAGATATGAAAGCCTGGGGCAACGCCCCAGGAACCTGGCACAGCATTCAACTTCAAGCCCTGTAAGGGCGAGATAGATTATTCCGCCCTTTCAGGGCTTATTGCCGTGGGTGGCCTGTTACCTGGGGCTCTGCCCCAGGCTATTACATTACGCCCCTTCGGGGCTTTCGGACGGTTTACCGCAGGCCATGTATGTAAATCAATTAGGGCGCGACCGGGGTTTGAGGTAACATCTTCTTTCCCGGCCCGAGGTTTCCCAGCGTCACCTGTTCCGCGTCACCGCTAGCAGCAAAATAATTTTCCGGTCCCGCGTGGGTTTTGCCCTCTCCAGGGCGTCCCTGTAAGTAGAAGCAATGCTACAGCCCTCGAAAATTGCTCCCACACATGAGCATCACGAGGAGGTCTTCCTCGCGCGCTACACGCGCCTGCGCGCCTGGGCATTGCACCTGACGGAGAACGACCGCGAGCGGGCCGAGGACATAGTGCATGACGCCTACATTCAGTTCACCTTCGCCCGCCCGGAGCTTGACGCCATCGCCAATCTGGATGGGTACCTCTACACCATGTTGCGCAACCTGCACCTGTCGCAGTTGAGGCGCTCTTTGCGCCAGCCGCACAGGTCACTCTCAATCGTGGACTACGACTCGGCGGAGACTGGCCTGCGCGCGGCGGCCGACGCCAGCCGACGCATCTACCTACAGGACGACCTACGCCAGGTCTGCAAGTACGCCTGCGCGCGCAAGGAGACCTCGAAGGCCGGAAGCGTGCTCATCCTGCGCTTCCTGCACGGTTACTATCCCGTCGAGATTGCCGAGGTGATGCGAACGACGCGCGCGGCAGTGGAAGAGCGACTGAGGGCCGCGCGGAGCGAAGCGCGCCAGTATCTGAAGGACCCGCAGAGCCTTCGATTTCTCAAAGAGGCTGCCGGGCAGCCTATGAAACTTCCGCAGGCGGGCATTGCCCTCACAACCGACGAGTTTTTAAGCGAGCTTCGGGCGGCGATCTTCAATTCGCGCCAGGGCGCGTGCCTGCCTATCGAGCAGTTTGAGAAACTTTACAGGAGCGACGATGCTTCCGGCGTGGACCAAATGACTTTGGGCCACATCGTTAGCTGTCCCCTGTGCCTGGACGAAGTAAACCGCCGTCTCAACCTGCCTTTGCTCTCGGAACGATTCCCGACGGACACGCTCGGCAACGACACGCGCTCGAAAGGGGGCGACGGCAGTGGCGACGGCGGCGGAGATGACGCGGGCGGCGCGAGCGGGGGCCAGGCTTCCGAGGAAGACGCGCGGCGATGCCGGAAGCGGGCACGCGATGTCTTCGAGCATAGACCGTCGGAGCTGTGCATTTCCGTCAACGGCTACCTGCTGGCAGCGCAGAAGGTCGGCTCCGAGTTGAGCGAGCAGACGCTGAGCATCAACGTCGCCGAGCAGATTGACTTCGTAGAGATTTTCAGCGAGCAGGACGTTCGCCTCCTCTTCGTGAGCGTGGAAGAGACAGCGCCGGGCCGTGAGCTCAAACCCTCTGCCCGCGTTCAATTGAGCGACGACCGCACGCTCGAAGCTACCTTGAGTTTCGGCAAGCCTTGGCCAACGCTCCAGGTCGTCTACAGCGACCCGCTACTGAGCCCGGCCCGTTTGAACGCAGCCGAAGAGACGGTCGCGCTTCCCAGGCTCAAAGAAGTCGCGAACGCGCCAAAAGATGAGGAGCCGCAAGCTCGGAAGCAGTCAAGATGGGGATGGCTCCCCGATGCGCTGGCCGACTTTCGGCGACGGTTCTTTAACTCAGATTTCTGGCTGCGGCCCGGAGCGATTACCGCCGTCGTCGCCCTGATCCTAGTCGGCGCGCTGCTCTACACGCGCCTGCACGCGCCAATTATTCATCCGGCGGAATTGCTGCGCCGCTCCACCATCGCGGAAGAGACAATCGAGAACAACCCGGAAATCGCGC
Source organism: Pyrinomonadaceae bacterium (assembly GCA_035275605.1). Lineage (GTDB taxonomy): Bacteria > Acidobacteriota > Blastocatellia > Pyrinomonadales > Pyrinomonadaceae > QHXM01. The sequence continues at coordinate 4,753 of DATEMM010000508.1, read as the reverse complement.
TGCACCGCACGATTAACCTGGAAGAGCGCCGCCCGAACAACGGAGGTCTGATTGCGCGCTACCGGATAGAGGTCTGGCACAGCGCCGCGCACGGAACCAGGATTCGGCGTGTCTACGACGAGCAGGACGCGCTCGTGGCGGGCGAGCTGACGAAGACGGACGGCACGGCCAGCACCGTTTACCGCCGAGGTCAGCAGCCCCAGGCACGCACAGCGCCCGACGCGGCGGCCCGCGCCATTCTGGAAACGGGCGAGCTCTGGCGGCTGGACGCTTCGGCCAAGACCTTCAACGCACTCGTCGGCCGAGCCGACAATGTCAGCATAGAGGAACGGGGCGGCACTTACGTGCTCAACTATCGAAACGATGCTCCGGGCGACGCGCGTGAGAGACTCCTGGGCGCGACGCTGATTCTCAAGAAGGCGGACCTGCACGCCACCGAGCAGACGCTTCTAGTCCTGCGCGACGGCGAAACGCGCGAGTACAAGTTCGTCGAAGCCCTCTACGAACAGAGGGCCGCGAGCGCCGTTGGCCCGCAGATGTTCGAGCCGGAGCCTGAGCTTTCAGGGCAGCCCGCCAGCGTCGGCAACGGCAGCGGTAGCTCGAACAAGACTGACGGGTCCGACCGCAACGTAGCGCCTGGCGCTCAGCCCACAGAGAGCGTCGCCTCCGCCGAGCTGGAGATTGAAGTGACTTACCTCCTCAATCAGATTAAAGCTGACCTTGGCGAGCAAGTGAGCATGACGCGGACCACAGGAGGGTCACTTCGCGTTGATGCGCTCGTCGAGACCGAGGGGCGCAAAGGAGAGATTCTTCGCGCCCTCGGTCCAGTTCTGGGAAATCCTGCGGTCAGGGTCGAAGTCAGCACCGTGGACGAAGCCGTCAAACGGCAGCAGCAGAAGCAGCCGCAGGCCGCTCCGCGCGACGCGACGACCGTGCGCGAGATAGAGGTCGCGGACAGCCGCATCCCCGCCGACCGTGAGCTTCGCGCCTACTTCTCCGCGCGCCTAGTGGGCGAGGCCGTTGACCAGGAGATCAACCGCTACTCCCAGCGCGTGATGAGTCGCTCACGTCAGGCGCTACTACGCGCCTCCGCTCTTAAACAACTGGTCAGGAGATTCTCGCCCGCAGAGATGCGCTCGCTTGCCCCGGAGGCACAGGCCAAGTGGCTCTCCATGATCGTCGAGCACGCGCAGGGTTACAGGCGCGAGGTCGCCGCGCTCAGGCAGGAGTTGCGCTCAGTCTTCGGCAATTCCGGTGAAGGCGCGACGGAGACGGTCACGGAAGCGAACCTCGCAGAGGCCGCCGAACGCCTGCTGCGCTTAAGCTACGCGAACGACGAGGCTGTGCGCTCTGCATTTACCATCTCGGCCGACAACCGGACCGCTGCGGCCATCAAGTCCGCGCAGTTCTGGCGCTCGCTGGCGTCAGCCGAGAAACTGGCCGAAGCGATTCAGCGCCTGTACCAGAAATAATTGTTCAGCCCGAGAATAATATGACCTCGCGCCGACACAGACTTAGCTCGAAGCCTCTCCTGGCCATCGCCGCGGCGGCGCTCTTCCTCGTCGCCGATTGCTTCTCGCTGTTGGGGGCCAGGTCGGCCTTCTCTGCACGCGCGCAATCGGCGACGGCCACGCTCAGCGGGACGGTCATGGACGAGGCCGGGGCGGTCATCCCTGCCGTCCAGATTACGCTCCTGAATCTGGACACGGCGCTCCAGCGCCACGCCGTGACGGACGACAACGGGTCTTACGTCGTGCCGCTTCTCCCGCCCGGACGTTACAACGTGACGGCGCAGCGCGAAGGCTTTGGCACAGTCGAAATCCGAAACGTCGTCCTCAACACGGGCGACCAGCAGGCGCTCAGGGTCAAGCTCAAGGTCGGCGAGATTGGCGAGTCCGTGACCGTCATCGAAGACCCTTCGAGCGTCCAGGAATCCATCGCCGTCGGGACGACCGTCAACCGTAACTTCGTCGAGCATCTGCCGCTCAACGGCCGCAGCTTCCAGTCGCTCTTCGGGCTGACGCCGGGCGTTGTGTTGACGAGGGCGAGTTTCAACGAGCAGGGGCAGTTCTCTGTCAACGGCCAGCGCGCCAATGCCAACTACTTCATGGTGGACGGCGTCAGCGCCAACATAGGCGTGAGCGCGGGCTCTGCCCCTGGCCAATCCGCCGGGGGCTCGCTTCCAGCCCTGACCGCTCTCGGCAGCACCAACAACCTGGTCTCAATCGACGCGCTCGAAGAGTTCCGCATTCTGACTTCCACCTACGCCGCCGAGTTTGGCCGAACGCCCGGCGCTCAGGTTTCAATTATCACGCGTTCGGGGACGAACGAATTCCGCGGGACCCTTTTCAACTACTTTCGCAACGATGCGCTGGACGCGGGCGACTGGTTCGCCAACAGCCGCGGCCTGCGCCGACCGGCGATTCGCCAGAACGATTTCGGCGGAGTCCTGGGCGGCCCGATCGTGCGCGACCGCGCCTTCTTCTTCTCCTCCTATGAGGGGCTTCGCCTGCGCCAGCCGCAGGTCGCAATCACGGAAGTGCCTTCGCTTAGTGCGAGGCTGTTGGCCCCGGCCTCGATTAAGCCGTTCCTGAATGCGTTCCCCATCCCGAACGGACCCGAAACGCAGGCAGGGTTTGCGGAGTTCGCCGCCAGCTATTCCGACCCGTCGAGTTTGAATGCGACGAGCCTGCGCATTGACGCGGTGGTGAGCGAGCGCCTGGCAGTGTTCGGGCGATACAACTATGCGACCTCCGCCACCACTCAGAGGGGGAGCACGATTGTGCCAGGGTTCAGCGTGCAGACGGTCGTCAACCCGACGGTCTCGCAGAGCCTGAACAACCTGAGCCGCGCCGAGCTGAACACGGAGACCGTCACCTGGGGCGCGACCCTCTCGTTTAGCACCAGGACCGTCAACGACCTGCGCGTCAACTGGAGCCGCGCGCGCGGCGCGACCACTTTCTCGCTGGACGACTTCGGCGGGGCAGCCTCGCTTCCCTCCTCGCTTCTCTTTCCCTCTTCGGCTGCGCCCGAGGATGCAGGTTTTCAGTTTCTCCTGAACGGCGGCATCAATTCGAGCCTCGTGGTCGGAAAGAACGTGGACAATTTGCAGCGGCAGGTTAATCTGGTTGACAACCTCTCATTGGTCAGGGGCTCGCACCAGCTAAAGTTCGGCGTGGACTATCGACGGCTGACTCCCGTTTACAACTCGCTGCGGTATAACCAGTCGGTCGTCTACGACGGCGTGACGGGAGACGCAGGTTCACCCCCTGGCACAGCCCTCTCAGGGATTGCCAGGTCCGTACAGGTCTTCGCGGGCGCGGATCCGCGCTTTCCCGTCTTCACGAACTTTTCGGCCTACGCGCAGGACACCAGCCGCGTGACGCCGCGCCTGGCGCTCGTCTACGGCCTGCGCTGGGAGGTCAATCCGCCGCCCGTCGAGGCGCACGGCAATTCCCCCTTCACGGTGCAGAATCTGGACGAGCCTGCGACCATCACGCTGGCCCCGCGCGGAACGCGACTCTGGAAAACCACCTACAATAATTTCGCGCCGCGCGTCGGCCTCGCCTATCAGCTTTCAGACGAGCAGGGACAGGAGCTGGTCTTCCGGGGCGGGATCGGCATCTTCTATGACCTGGGCAACGGGCAGTCTGCCCAAGGGTTCGGCAGCGTCTTTCCGTTCGTCGCCGTCAAGCGATTCACCAACGTGCCGTATCCTTTAAGTCCTGAGCAGGCCACGCCGCCGCCTTTTAGCCTAGACCCTCCGTTCGGGACCGTCATCGCCTTCGACCCTAATCTCAAACTGCCGCGCACCTTTCAGTGGAACCTCGCGCTGGAGCGGTCGCTCGGCCCGAGCCAGACAATCGCGGTCGCGTATGTCGGCTCTATCGGGCAGAGGCTCCTGCGCGAAGACGTGCTGCTCAACTCCAACCAGAACTTCCCGCTGATTCGCGTGACGCGAAACGCCGCGGAGTCCAGCTATCACTCCATGCAGGCGCAGTACGTTCGCAGGCTCTCAAACGGACTGCAAGCCCTGGTTTCCTACACGTGGGCGCATTCGATTGATAACGCCTCCAGCGATTCGCTCTCAAGAGTGCGAATCGCCGGCGCGACTGGCACAGTCGGCGAAATCGCCTCCACCTCCAGCACCGTGCGCGGCCCCTCGGACTTCGACGTGCGCCACTCCTTATCTGCGGCCGTCACTTACAACCTGCCCGCTCCGCGCGCGGATTCAGTTTGGCGCGCCGTTCTTCGCAACTGGTCGATTGACGGCATCTGGCGGGCAAGGACGGCCGCCCCGGTCAACGTCGTCGTCAGGTCGGACGTCATCGGCGACGATTTAATTGTCGAATTGCAGCGCCCGGACCTTGTCGAGGGCGTCCCGCTTTACATCGCGGACCCGACGGCTCCGGGAGGCAGGAGAATTAACAGGGACGCTTTCGTGGTGCCGACCGAGCTCAGGCAGGGGACGCTCGGGTACAACGCGCTGAGAGGCTTCGGGGTCACGCAGCTAGACGTGGCGCTGCGCCGGCAGTTCAGCCTGGGCGAGCGTTTCCGGCTCCAGTTCAAGACGGAGGTCTTCAACCTTTTCAACCACCCGAATTTCGGGAACCCGAACAATGTCCTGAGCAGCAGCTCGTTTGGCCGTTCGACCCAGATGTTCGGGCGAAGCCTCGGCAACGGCGGCATCAACGGCGGACTCAGTCCCCTTTACCAGGTCGGCGGCCCGCGCTCAGTTCAACTGGCGCTCAAG
>DATEMM010000507.1:0-3655 GCA_035275605.1 Pyrinomonadaceae bacterium | reverse complement strand
AATAAATGGAGTCCCGTAGGGACGATTGAACTCTTTCATTCAGTCGTCCCTACGGGACTCCATTATTTATTAATAACCCGTTACCCAGCACTAAAGTGCTGGGCTATTTTCAATTGTCCCTGCTGGACAGATTGAGTACTTCGCTCAAACGGTGTCTGGAGGTGAATAATCTAGCACTCCGGTTATCGAGCACTCCGGTTTGCGCGGTCATCTTCCACTCGTCTTCGACCTTTAGAAACCGAGCTTAATTCCTAACTGAACCTGGCGCGGGTCGCCGACGCCCTGGCGCAGGAAGCCGTCGAAATTGAAGAGCGGCGAGCCGATGGTCGGGTCAATGTTGTTATCGCTATTGAAGGTATTGAACATCTCCAGGATAGGGATGAGCGAGAACCGCTCGCCGATGCGGAACGGACGCTGCAAGCGCCAGTCAAACGAGAAGTACTCGTTGCTTTTGCGCAAGGTGTTTCGGTCGGCGCAGCGCGTGGCGCACCCAGGCGAGCGGGGCTGCGCCGTGCGCGCCTGGACGCGCGCGTTCAGGTCGAAGCCCGCCGGCAGGTCCAGATTCGAGAAGAAGTTGAACCGATGGCGTATGTCCCGGTCCGAGAGCGCGTAGTCCAGTTGCAGGTTGTTAAAGTCGAAGGCCCGGTCCGTGAACGGGTCGCGCTCGTTCGAATCGTCGTCCAGGTCTTTAGAGAACGTATAGTTCCACTCGAACTGATAGCCGCGGCTCAGACGCTTCCTCATGCCGACGGTGAAGCCGCGATAGAGCGATTTGCCGTTGGCGCTCGCGACCATCGTCTCGCCGAGGAACGGGGCGAAGAAGCCCGGCCGGGCGTAGTCCAGAAAGCGCGTCATGTGGACGCCCTTCGCGTGCGTGAAGTCGAAATAGATTGACAGGTTTTCGGCCAACTCCTGCTCGAAGGCAACGTTCGTCGTGTAGACGCGTGGGTTGGCGTAGTCGCGGCTAAAGACGCGCACGCCGGAGAAGCAGGGGAACGGGTTAGTAATAGCGCCGGCGGTACAGGAGCCCGCGGTCGGCGTCACCAGCCCTGGCCAGACGGGACCTGGCACACCCGACGCGACGATGGGCGTGTTGAGGAAGATGGTCTGCTGCTGGACGCCGTTCGTGGTGATGGAGCCGACCTGCGTCAGCATATTCTGGCGCGCGAAGTAAATGCCGTAGCTCCCGCGCAGCACGGACCGGCTCTTGCCCGTGATGTCCCAGGCGAAGCCGAATCTGGGCTGGAACATCTTCTTCTGGCTGTGCAGCGTGCCGTCCGACGGGAAGCGCGGGTCGCTCAGGAAGATTCCATAGGCCGTCTCGGAAGGCGGCACGGCCGGCTCCGGGAAGAGTTGTGCCTCCCAGCGCAGGCCGTAGTTGAGCGTGAAGTTAGACCTGACCTGCCACTTGTCCTGCGCGAAGAGCGCGATGTCTTCGTTGCTTATCTCCGAAGCCCCGGCGGCGTCCGTCGCGGGGCCTGTGCGACCCGCGCCCTGTAAATAGAGCAGGAGCGGCCCGCCGTTCGCGGTCGTCCCAACCGGGCAGGGCGCAGGGGCCGTCACGTAGGAGACTACGCCCGCGGGCGTTGAGCAGCCGACCGTGCTTGGGCCAAACCCGCCGGCCGCAGCGGGCGAGGCGTAGCGCAAAAAGCCCGTAACGCTATCGAAAAGGTAGCGCCCCTCGAAGAAGCCGCGGAAGACTTGCGAGTTGAGGCTGTGAACCCACTCGCCGCCGAACTTGATTGTGTGTCGGCCCGTGACGATGGAGAAGTTGTCTTTAACCTGCGCGCGCCAGAAGGTCTCGTCCACGTTTGGCTGGATGAAGAAGGGATGGCCGAAGCGGAACGTCGTCGCAAACCCCATCGCCGTGTCGGCTGGGATGTTTGACGGGATGGCAGAGCGCGGCCTCTCCTCGCGCCCGTAGGTGAAGTGGAATTCGTTGACGCGTGTGGGCGAGAGCGTTGAGAAGAGATTGGCGTTGAAAGCGTTGATCTTCGACGGCCCCTCTATGCCATTAGCGGAATTGCCGTAGGTCGCGACGTCGAACGTCTGATTCTCGTTGCGTGAGTAGTCGAAGTTGTGCGAGAGGGTGAGCCGGTTGTTTGGCGTCAGGTCCCAATCCACTTTGCCGAGGATGGCAGAGTTCCTGATGGGACGCTGAACGGGCAATCCTTCCTCCTGGTTGCGCGTCGTGCGGAAGAAGTTGAGCAGGGCCAGGCGCTGGCAGTCGACGTTCGAGTCTATGAGCGCCTGGTTGGCAAGCACGGTCGGCGTCTGAACCGGACAGGGCGTCGCTCCGATTGTCTCGGAGAGGTTCGCGCGCGTCAGGTTCTCCAGAATCTGCTCGAAGGAGACGAAGAAAAACGCCTTGTCCTTCTTGATTGGGCCGCCGATGTTCCCGCCGAACTGCTCGCGGTGAAAATCCGTCAGGGGCCTGCCGTCCGAAGTGTTGGCGGTCAGGGCTTCCAGGCGCTGGAAGTAAAAGAGCGACCCGTGAAAATCGTTCGTCCCGGATTTGGTGATGACGTTGACGACGCCGCCCGCCGTGCGTCCGAACTCCGCGGAGGCTCCCGTGGCAATCACCTGAAACTCTTTGACTGCATCGAGGGGAATGTCTATGGCGGCGCGCTGGCCCCCTGCCTGCTCGCCGAAGAAGCCGTTGTTGTAGTCGCCGCCGTCTAGGCTGACGTTGTTGAAGACGCCGCGCTGCCCTGCGAAGGTGATCTCGTCGCCGTCCGGCCCCTGCACGATGGCGACGTTGGGCGTCAAGGTCAGGAGGTCCTCGAATTTTCTCCCGAGGACGGGGAGGTTGCTGACGGCAGTTTCGTTAAGCGTTGTGCTCGATTCCGTCCTGACCGTGTCAATGGTCGGAATCGAAGTGATGGTCACGCGCTCCTCCACACCGGAGACCTTCATGTCCAGATTGAGCGAGACCGTCTGCCCGACCGTCAGCGGGAAATCCTCCTGAACGATTGTGGCGAAGCCCTGTTTGGCGAGCGTCAAGGTGTAGCGCCCCGACGGCAACTGCAAAAAGGAGAAGCGCCCGTCTTCGTCCGTGCTCAGATTTTTGACGAGGTTGGTGCCCAGGTTCCTGACCTCGACGTTCACGCCTGGGACGACTGCGCCCGCCTGGTCTACCACCGTTCCCTGAATGACGCCCGTGGTGATCTGCGATTGCGCCGACGCGACGAGTGCCCCGGCCGCCGCGATGAATAGACAAAGCATACATCCCTTAATCCAAGCTGCGATTGTCGGAAGTGAACGGCTGTGCATGGTCTCTCCTGTTCAGGGTTGGCTGGAGGTTTCGTCGCTCTCCGGCGCGGGCGGGTCTCTGAGCCGGATAGAGCTACGCAAATGGCGAGGAGGATTAAATTGTCCCTGGATGATTGCCCTTTTGAACTATATAAACGACGAGGTGGCACATCTTAAATAGACTTTGCCTTCCCTGTCAATCAATCCATTTCTGACGGGCCTTAATTTGAGCCGGGCCAGCTTTTGTGCCCTACTGCCAGCGGAAAATCTTGAGCGCCGCAAGGAAGCTCAGGACGCACCACGCCAGGAGTACGCCGACGGCCGCCCAGCTCGCGGCTAAGGGCGCGCCGTCGTTCATCACCGAGCGTAAGGAATCGTTCAGGGCCGTCAGCGGCAGGGCCTT
>DATEMM010000506.1:0-9050 GCA_035275605.1 Pyrinomonadaceae bacterium | reverse complement strand
CGCCCTTTCAGGGCTGATTCATTAGGCGGCGTGTGACCAGGGGCGATGCCCCAGGCTTCAATATTGCGCCCCGTTGGGGCTTTCGGACAGCTTTCCCTAGATCGTGGTATGTCAATCAATTTAGGCCGCGACCAATTCTTAATCTTCGTTGACACTCAAAAGCGCGGGCGGGTATCATCCGAGCCGTCTCTTACAAGTAATCATCAGAATCTAAAGAGTTTGCCCGAAGCAAGGTTGATTGATGGTTCACTCCTCTATCAGTCGCGTCGGCGTGGTCGTCAAACCGCATCAGCCGGAAGCGCTGAAGACTGTCTGCCGCCTCATAGAGTGGCTCGACGCCCATGGCATCCAGTTGGTCGGCACCCCGGACCTGGACCGCGAGCGTGTCGAGCATGAGACCGGCTGCGCCGTCGAGGTCGCCGAATCCGAAAAACTGGCGGCCCGCGTGGACTTCATAGTCGTGCTCGGCGGCGACGGGACGATGATCGCCACCTCGCGCATGATGGGCGATCACGACGTGCCGGTTCTCGGCATCAACTACGGGACGCTCGGCTACCTGGCGGAGTTTCGTATCGAAGAGATGTTCCCGGCGCTCGAATCAATCCTCGCCGGGGACTACCGTATAGACACGCGCGTGCGCCTCGCCGTTGACCTCGTCCGCGACGGCGAGATACTGATGCACAGTCGGGCGCTCAACGACGTGGTCATCAACAAGTCGGCACTGGCGCGCATCATCGAGATAGAGGCGCAGATGAACGGGCAGCTCATCAGCGGCTTTCGCGCGGACGGGCTGATTATCTCCACGCCGACGGGCTCGACAGCCTACAACCTTTCCGCGGGCGGCCCAGTCGTCTACCCCTCCATGAACGCGCTCGTGATTACCCCGATCTGTCCGTTTACACTTTCGGACCGCCCGATAGTCGTCCCGGACGACGCGCTGGTCGAGCTGCGCTTGCGAACCCCCAACGAGGAAGTGGTCCTAACGCTGGACGGGCAGGTCGGCATCCCCATCCAGCCCGAGCACCGCGTCCTGATCAGGAAGAGCCTGACCACCTTCAAGATCGTCCAGCCCAAGAACAGAAACTACTTCGAGGTGCTGCGCGAAAAACTGCGGTGGGGGAAATAATAGTACTGAGTACTGAGGACTGAGAAAAAGAAAGAAGGTCTTGTCTTTTAACTCAGTCCTCAGTACTCATCACTTCTTTTAGGAGAAGAGATGGCTGATGAAGATGGCAAGAAGCGGGGTGGGCGAGCTGAGATAGATTCGGACGCCTTCGAGCGCGAGGTCACGACGGATCTTGACGAGGAGACTTTTGATAAGCCTAAAGGAATGCCGTTGCACACGCGCATCCTGATCGGGCTGGCGGTGGGCGTCCTGGCGGGCATCACCGTCAACGCGATCTGGGGCGGCGAGCACCCGCGCGTCACCTGGGTCGTCACCAACATCACGGAGCCCGTCGGCCAGCTCTTCCTGCGGCTCCTGCTGATGATCGTCGTGCCGCTCGTCTTCTCCTCCCTGGTCGTCGGCGTGGCCGGCATCGGCGACATACGCAAACTGGGCCGCATCGGTTTGAAATCCTTCGCCTACTGCCTGGTCATCTCCGCCATCTCGGTCGTCATCGGCTTGACGCTCGCCAACACCATCAGGCCGGGCGAGCGCATAGACCCCGAGACCAAGGCCAAGTTAGAGCAGCGCTACGCTGCGGATGCAAAGAAGCGCGTTGAGGATCAGACCAAGCAATCGGAAGCCAACAAGGATTCCGCGCTGCTACAGGTCGTCAAAACCATCGTCCCCTCGAACCCTATCGCGGCCGCCGCCTCCGAGACGCCGAACATGCTGCACTTGATGTTCTTCGCGTTGATTATCGGCATCGCCATCACGCTGATTCCATTCGAGACGAGCGCGCCCCTGCTCAGAGGCTTACAGGCCCTCTATGAGATTACGGCCAAGATCATAGAGATCATCATGAAGTTCGCGCCCTACGCGGTCGCGTGCCTGCTCTTTAACAACACCGCGCGCTTCGGGCTGGACCTCCTACAGGCGCTCGGCCTCTTCATGGTGACGGTGCTCGCCGGATTGGTCATACACATGTTCGGCGTCTACTCGCTCTCGATCTGGTTCCTGTCGCGCATCCACCCGTTGGAATTCTTCCGCCGCATCAAGACGGTGATTCTGACGGCCTTCTCTACCTCTTCATCCAACGCCACGCTGCCGACGGCGCTTCGCGTCTCGGAAGAGAATCTGGGCGTGCCGCAGGAGATCAACAGCTTCGTTTTGACGGTCGGCGCGACGGCCAACCAGAACGGGACCGCGCTCTACGAAGGCGTGACGGTTCTCTTCCTGGCACAACTCGCCGGAGTTGACCTCAGCCTCGGCCAGCAGTTGATGGTCGTGTACCTGGCCATCCTCGGCGGCGTCGGGACGGCTGGCGTGCCTTCTGGCTCGATTCCTTTCATCATCGGCGTGCTGGCGACGATTAACGTCAACCCGGCCCTGATCGCAATCATTCTGGGCGTGGACAGAATCCTGGACATGTGCCGGACGACGCTCAACGTCGCGGGCGACATTACGGCGGCGACTTATGTTGCCAGGAGCGAAGGCTACGAACTGCTCAAGCGCCACGAGCCGGCGATTGTTCACGCGCGCGAGGCGCAGCCAGCGGCGGGCCGCGGGACGCAGTGAAATGATGCCCGTGCGCGCCCCCGAGTGTACGGGAATGATTCTTGGCAGGATTAGTTGTTCCCCTTCAGCGCGAAGCTGTGGGTAAGCATGCGGCCTGATTTGTCGCGCGTTTTCAGTTTCCCCAGGCGATTTTGGTGGAGGCGGAACGGCAGATGCATCAACACGCCCCGAAATGGCCGCGCCAGCCCCGCGCACTTTATCCGTTAGCTGAAAGTGACATCCTCGCACAAAGTTGGAAGTAGACCGCCCTCGCGTCGTCCGGTTTAATTCTCGCTCTGGGCGCGCGCGAGCTTTTAATATGAGGTGATTGCGAAATGATCTTCCCGATAGGCGACGACAATTCCGACCGCACGATTACGCCGCTGGTCAATTACCTGCTGATTGCCATCAACATCCTGGTCTTCATCTTCCTGCAAGGCGCGACGGGCGAGAACTCTTTCACGGCCTCGTTCGCAACCGTTCCGCAGGAGATCAGGACCGGGCAGGACGTCAAAGGGCCTGTGCCAATTAAGGTGGGAGATCAGGAGGGAGTCATCAGGTTGGGCGAGACGCCGAGCCCGGTCTACATGACGCTCCTGACTTCCATGTTCATGCATGGCGGCTGGATGCACCTCTTGGGCAACATGCTCTTTTTGTGGATATTTGGTGACAATCTCGAAAACGCTATGGGACGCATACGGTATTTAATCTTCTATCTAGCGACCGGGTTGATCGCCTCGCTCGCGCACGTCTTTTCGACGTTCGCGTTCGGTGACAACCCTTACATCCCGAGCCTCGGCGCGTCGGGCGCTATCTCCGGGGTGTTGGGCGGCTACTTGGTCTTATTCCCGCGTCGTCAGGTGCGCGTCATCGTGATGCGCATGCTGACGAGCGTGCCGGCGATTGTCGCCGTCGGGCTCTGGTTCGTCCTCCAGTTGGTACAAGCCTTCGGCGTCATCGCCGCCGGGCCGCAGTCGGGCGGGGGCGTGGCCTTCATGGCGCACATCGGCGGCTTCGTCGCGGGGCTCGTTCTGGTCAAGCTCTTTACCCTCGGGCGCAGCCCGGCGGCGGGCGCGAGACCTTATTAAATTTCCGGCGGCTTAGCTTCTCAAGGCCAAGCTGCCCCTGGCTCTTAAATTTCAAGGCAAGGAGAAAACAAGGAATGGCTACAGATAACGACAACGTGATCTCGACTCTGAACAACTTGATCGAAACCTGCAAGGACGGCGAGAACGGTTTTCGCACCGCTGCCGATGGCGTCAAGAATTCGGAGCTCAAGACCCTCTTTAACACCTATTCGCAGCAACGCGCGCAGTTCGCGGCCGAGCTGCAAGCAGAGGTGCGAAGCCTCGGCGGCGACCCGGAGCAGACGGGCAGCGTCGCGGCCAGCCTGCATCGCGGCTGGATCAACATCAAGTCCGCGGTCACGGGCGAGGACGAGGGGGCCGTCATCTCCGAGTGCGAGCGCGGCGAAGATTCCGCTGTCCGTAATTATCAGGAGGCTCTGAACGAAACTTTACCCGGCAACATTCAATCAATCGTCCAGCGCCAGTACGTGGAGGTCAAGGAATCGCACGACCGCATCCGCGCGCTGGAGAAGGCCGGCAGCGCTAGAGCTTAAAGACAAAGAGCTCCGGTAAATAGTAAATGGTCAATGGTAAATGGAAGCGTTCTCCTATTCACCATTGACCATTTACTATTTACCAACCTTTGCCTTTCTTCGCGCCGCTCCTGTAATATCAGCCGTCAATCAAGCCAGGAGTTTTAGCCGAAAGATGTCAACGACCAGTAGTAGCGCTCTTCCTCCCGTCAACCAACAAGGTCTGGATATTCGCTCGACGCCGCGCGAGGAGATGAATCTCTACCCGCTCGACACCTTCCCCTACGAGTACATTGGGCGCGAGATTCGCATCAACTTCGAGATACCAGAGTTCACGGCCATCTGCCCCTTCTCGGACTTCCCAGACTTCGCCGTCATACGCCTCGAATATGTGCCGGGCGAGCGCTGCGTCGAATTGAAGAGCCTCAAGCTCTACATCAATTCCTTCCGGCAGGTGAAGATTTTTCACGAGCACGTCATCAACATTATTCTGGAAGACTTCGTGCGGGCCTGCGACCCCTTGAGCGTCGAGATCGAAGGTGACTTCCACATCCGCGGCAACATCAAAACGGTCGTCCGCGCGAGTTACAAAAAGCAGTAGTCAGTGGTCAGTGGCCGGTGGTCAGTTAAAGACAAAACCTTCGGCTCTCTTTATTGCCTTTCTTTTATCTGACCACTGACCACCGACCACTGACCACTGATTATGGATACAACCATTACGCTCACCAGCATCGGCGCGATCGTCGGCATCCTGGTGCTCTTTATCATCTTGAAGCGTGTGATCGGCTTCGCCTTCCGTTTGATTCTGGCAGGAGTTCTGATTGTCGCGGTTGTCGTCGGCGCGTGGTGGTGGTCGAAGTCTGGTGACTCGGCTAATAATAACGATAACCGCCCACGACGGACGCAGCGCACGCCCTAGATTGTAGTCGTCAGCAAAATCTCCATGAGACGTGGAGGAAGTTAAGATGAAGCTCACCACGCACACGCTTTCTCCGGTCCCGGACCTCGCGCCAGGCGTCGGCTATCGCCTGGCCGCGATGGAAGAGGTGCGCTCACAACTGCGTGAGGATTTGATTTGAGCCAGGGGGGACTTTTTGAGCCTTGACGTGGAAAGATGGGACGGCGCTGCGGGGCCGCCCGACGCGAGCGTCTTGCGCCGTCGCATGGAGGCGGAAGGCTACAGCGTTTTCGAATGGCGTGACCAGGCTGGGACGTCCTACGGCCCGCACAGCCACGCCGAAGACCAGTCGCACTGGATCGTCAGCGGAGCGCTGACACTGCGCGTCGGCTACGAAGAGTACACCCTGCGCGCAGGCGACCGCGACTACCTCCCGGCTCGCACTGAACACTCTGCGTCCGTTCACGGCAGCGAGGCGGTCGTTTACCTGATCGGCATAAAATACTGATGATCGCAACCGACTATAAACTGATTAACACACCGGAAGAACTGCGCACGGCCGTCGAGGAGTTGAAGCAGAACGTGGCCATAGGCTTCGACACGGAAACGACGGACCTGGACCCTTACCGCGGCCAACTGCGCCTGATCCAGCTCGCCGCTCCAGACGGCGTGCGCATCATAGACCTGAAACGCTTCAGTGACGGCGACTTGAAGAACTCAAACGCCCTCGCCCCCTTGAGAGAGCTTTTGTCCGCCGCGCGCCCAATCAAAATCGCGCACAACGGCAAATTCGACGGGAAGTGGGTCAGGCATGTCCTGGGCGTGGAATTGGGCGGGCTCTTCGACACGCTGCTCGCGAGCCAGATAGTTTCGGCCGGCGACACGGACGAGCGCCACAACCTGGAAGCGGTCGCCGCGCGCCATCTGGGCGAGACGATTGACAAGGCCGAGCGCCTCAGCGATTGGAGCGGCGAGCTGAGCGATGCCCAGCTAGAGTACGCTGCGCGCGACGCGGCCGTCCTCCCTCCCTTGCGCGAAAAGCTGATCGAGAAATTGAAGGCTGACGCCCTCCTTCGGTGCGCGCAGCTAGAATTCGAATGCGTGATTCCGGTCGCGTTCCTTGAGCTAGCGGGGATTTATCTGGACAAGGAGCGCTGGCGCGAACAACTAGCGGTCGTCGAAAAGAAGCGGGCCGTGCTGGCCGAGGAGTTGCAGGAGATGCTGGCCGAAGAGTCCGCTCAGGGCTCGCTCTTTGGCGGCCCCACGCGTCTGGACATCAACCTGGACTCGCACGTTCAACTAACCAGGGCTTTGAAGCGGCGCGGCATAGATGATTTGCCGGACTCGACGCGCAACTGGAAGCTCCAGCCGCTCGCCGAAAAGTATCCGGAGATCAAGAAGCTGCTTGAATACAGGACCGTCCAGAAGGCGCTGACGAGCTACGGCGAAAACATCCTCGAAGAGATCAACCCTGTGACGGGGCGCATCCACGCCAACTTCCACCAGATCGGCGCGCCGACAGGGAGATTCGCGTGCACCAACCCCAACGTGCAGCAGGTGCCGCACTCGATTGAATACCGCCGCTGCTTCCGCGCGCCCGAAGGAAGAAAGCTCATCATCAGTGATTACTGCGTGGCGCAGGGAACTCGCGTGGCGACGCGGCGGGGGCTGATTAGCGTGGAGCGGGTTGAGGTTGGTGATGAGGTCTTTTTGGAGAATGGTGGCACAGCCCGTGTCTCGGCTGTCATCGCTCGCGGAACACTTCCAGTTTCGACCGTGACGTTAAAGAACGGCTACTCTTTGACAGCTACAACCCTTCATCGCATACGTGTACTCGATGTCGAGGGGAACTACGTTTGGCGACGAATCCAAGAACTTGAGCCTGGAGATCGCGTGGCTATTCAGCCGGCACGCGGCCTGCACGAAGGACTACCTTACGTAACCTTACCTCAGCCGGTTTACACGCATTTCAATAACAATAAAAATTTAATAGTCCCGAGAATTGCTGACGAACATCTGGCGGCGTTCATGGGTTATATCGCCGGTGACGGTACTTTTATGCATAACAGCATCTGCTGGGTAGTCAACTTGCAGGATGCTGACTTGTCCTCGCAGTTGAAAGCGTGGGCGGCAGAGATGTTCGGCATTAAAGTGCACGAGCGCGGGTCATACAGGGGCGTGTCGGAATTCGGTTTATACAGCGTTCCTTTAGTCAAGTGGTGTTCTGAGATAGGAATCTCGAAAAGCTCTTTGCCAGAATTCTTGTGGCGCTCCAGGCCGTCTGTCGCGGCAGCTTACTTGCGCGGACTTTTCGAGTCCGACGGCTCGGTCACGGACAGCGATACAGGCAAGGCAAGTTTTAGTTCATCGCGCGAGCAGTTAGCCAGGGACGTTCATCAGATGCTTCTTGCGCTCGGCATTCCAGCCACTTTGCGGGAACAAGAGGGCACAGGGCCGGGCAAGAAATTCCGGTGCTGGTCGGTATCGATTGTTGCTTCCGGACTAGAGCAGTTTTACAAGCAAGTCGGCTTTATATCGCAACGCAAGCGTGCCAAGCTGGCTGCTCTCGTCACGCGTTGGACGGGCAAAACTATCGTGGGCAATATGCCCAACCTCGGCCATAAAGTTCGTGCTCTTCATCTTTCAGGAGAGATTCGTCGGCTGCTCAACAATGTCTCTTCATTGGGGCGTCCTTTAACGGCTTCTTTGGCTTCGACCATTGAAGCCAATTACCCGGAAGTGGGGAAGGAGTTGGAACTGCACCATCTGACCGAGTATAAACAGATGTTTCTCCCTGTGGTTTCTGTCATTGCCAGGGGCGAGCTACCTGTTTTCGATCTCTCAGTGCCGGGGCCAATGACTTACATCAGCGACGGATTTGTCAGCCATAATTCACAGATCGAGCTCAGGATTCTCGCTGACTTCACGAACGATCAGGGCTTCGTGGATGCCTTCAACTCGGGCGCGGACCTGCACCGCGTGACGGCCGCGCAGGTCTTCAACACTCCGCTCGAAAATGTCACGAAAGAGCAGCGCGATTTTGCGAAGCGCTTGAACTTCGGCGTGGTCTACGGCATCGGCGCACAGCGCTTCTCGATGATGACGGGGCTCTCGCTCACCGACGCCGAGGACATTCTGCGCCGTTACTTCGCCACCTACCGCCAGCTCGACGCCTGGCTCCGCGACGCCGCGCAGCGCGCCGTCCGCGAGCGCACCGCCCGCACCGCTTCGGGTCGCCTCGCACGCTTCCGCTTCGATTCGGAGGACAGGCAGGCCCTCTCGCTGGCACAGCGCAACGGAAAAAATACGCCGATCCAGGGATGCCAGGTTTTTGATTCCAGGATTCTGACGGCAGAGCACGGGTATAGCAAGATTGGACTCTTATCCGGCCTCAGCGGGCTGCGAGTTTGGGACGGAAACAAATTCGTCAGAGCTGATGTTCGTCCCAGCGGGAAAAAGCAGAAAGTGAAGGTTGAGTTTTGGGGTGGGTATTACAACGAGTGTAGCCCCGAACATAAATTCCTCACGATAGATGTCAACGGGCGCAGTAAGTGGCGAACGCCGCGGGAATTCGTCAAAGGAAATTATGTGGTGCTCACGGAAGACGCGGGCGAGTGGTCAACGGGCTTGCGCTTGCCTGAACTGCACGCTGGCAAGTCTCACAACGCCAGCCATGCATCATTAGCCGATGCCGTATCTGCTCCGTTCGATTTGGGAGTCTGGTTGGGTAGGCTCGCCTCAGACGGTTCTGTCCTGAGCCGTCAACTCTACCTTTTAATCGCCCAGCATGAAGAAGTCATCCTGCCTCAGCTCAAAAAATTTACGGAGAAGTTCGGGCACGTTTCCTATTCCCGCAGGCGCGGAGGGCGCGGGACGAAAGCAATTCACTT
>DATEMM010000505.1:0-9437 GCA_035275605.1 Pyrinomonadaceae bacterium | reverse complement strand
GGGAGAATCAAACAGGGATGGACAGAGATTGTCAGGATAAAAGAAATAAGAGCTAATCAATTGCCTTGTCTTTATCCTGTTCATCCTGTCTATCCCTGTTAATTATTCCTCTAATTGAACCACTATCCAGAAAGAATAGCTGTCAGGCATCTTAACCAGCGCTCGTCACCAACGAGCAGAAAGGCCCCTACCCGATGAAAAGATCGTTCCCCAGGCAGTGTCTGGCTCTCCTCGTCCTGCTCGCCGTCTGCGCGAGCGCCGCTTACGCCCAGAGGCGCAGGGGCGCTGCCTCCACCGCCGCCCCGCCTTCCGAATTAACGGGGATGAAAGTCCTCCCCTACGACCGCGGGTCGGACACCTTCGCCGACGACATCGCAGACTCCACGGAGGAGCGCTTGAACGAGCTGGACCTCTCGTTCCTGGTGAAGGTGGAGGTAACGGGCAAGCCGGGCGAGTATGCTAGCCGTGATGTTACGGTGACAGTTCGCGAGGGCAACAAACTGATCCTCACCAGAACCACGATGGTCGGAATCTTCAACCAGAGCGGAAAGTATTACGTCCCCGTCTGGATTTACGGCCCCCTGTGCCAGCCAACCACCGTCCAGGCCACGCTGATGGGCCAGCGCCGCCCCTCCACCATCAGGAAACGACTCAGCTTCCAATGCGGAGAGTAAAGAGCAGTGGTCAGTGGTCAGTGGCCAGTTAAAAACAAACCCTTCGGCGCTCTTATCGTCTTTCTTTTAACTGACCACTGACCACCGACCACTGACCACTACTCCCGCATACGATATAGTGCCGGAACGCACACCATCTGGCATAGGAAGCGCTCGCATCCCTTCTAAGGCTGCAATAAAAATACAAGAAAACCAGGAGAGGCACGCTCTTTAAGGAGTGCGGGCACGGCCTTTGCTCTCGCGCCCCGCAGCAGACGAAGCCCCTCGCGTTAAGCTTTATCTCTCCGAGCGCGCATACGCTTTTCCCTGGAAGCTTTGCCCCGTGCGCGGTCCCTGGAGCGAGCGGCTCACTTCTCGACGTTTCACAATTAAAGGAGCGAAAAGCCATGCGTGCCCTACGACGGCCCACTATTTCTACCTCTCTCTTGTTGCTCTTAACACTTCTCACCACCCTGACTCTGACCGCTCGCGCAGCCGACGATGACGACAACAAGGATTACGACGAGTATGACGAGTACGCGCGCGTCGTGCGCGTCAACTATCTAGTCGGCGACGTTCAGTTGCAGCGCAAAGGCAGCCAGACGTGGGAGCGCGCACGCGTCAACTTTCCGCTTGTCGAGGGCGACGTGCTCGCGACTACCGGACAGGATGCGCGAGTCGAAATCCAGATTGATTCGCGTAACTTCGTGCGCCTGGCAGGGGATTCCATCCTGCGCGTCGTGAGTCTGCGCGACGAAGGCGTGGCGCTCAGCCTCTCCGAAGGCACGGCCACCTTAAGGCTGGCGCGCTTCGACCGCAAGAAAGAGTACTTCGAGATTGACGCCCCAGGCACGACCCTCTCGGCCGAGAAGAACGGCGTTTACCGCCTGGACGTTTCGCGCGAAGGAAGGGTGCACCTGACCGTGCGCGGCGGCGGGCAGGCGCGCATCTACTCCGAGACCTCTGGCTTCACTCTGCGCGACGGGCGCACGGCCCAGCTCGTCTACAACGGCGTGGACGCAGGCGACTGGGAGTTAAGCAAGGCGGACTCTTTCGATTCCTGGGACGGCTGGGTGGACGAGCGCGAGCGCTTTCTCTCGGCCCGCCTGCGCTACGACGGTCGCGACCGCTACTACGACCAGGACGTCTGGGGCGCGGAGGATTTGGACGCTTACGGCGAGTGGATTTACGTCGGTGAGTACGGCTGGATATGGCGGCCCAACTCTTCCAGCATCATCGGCTATCACGACTGGGCTCCTTACCGTTACGGGCGCTGGGTCTGGTGTCCGCCTTACGGTTGGACCTGGGTGGGCGATGAGCCTTGGGGCTGGGCTCCTTATCACTACGGGCGCTGGGTCTATTACAACAACATCTGGTGCTGGGTGCCGCGCGGCCCGTCGCATCGACGCGCGTGGTGGCGCCCCGCGCTCGTCGTCTTCGTTTACATCCCGTCCACTTACGGCGAGCGCGTCTGCTGGTACCCGCTCGGCTACGGCCAGCGCGACCCGCGCGGGCGTCACTACCGCCGCCTGGAAGCCCTGCGCTCAAGGGACCTGGCGCGGCTACATCGCACGAACCCTGCGTACCAGCGCGCCATCTCGACGCTGCCGGCGCGTGACTTCGGACGACGCTCCGCGCAAGCCCAACCCGCCTCGGCAGAGATTGCGCGCCGCGCAGTTACGGCCGAGCCTGTGCGCGGGCGACTGCCGATCTTACCGGCTGACGGCTCGGGCACTAACACTGATGCAGCGGAGAGGCGCGCGCCTCGTGTAGTCGCTACGCGTCCCGTGGCCGGCGGCGGGGGCGGGGGCCTCGCGCCCGGTCTGGTGGATCGACCGACCGGGGCGGCACGGCGCACGCCCGGCGTCCCGCTCGATGAGGAGCTCCATCGCACGCGCGTCTACAACGGGCGCGAGCCGCGAGTTGTGCCAGGTGCGGGTGAAAACAGCGGCGGCGGCGGAAGCACTAACGGAGTCATTGACCCGGCGAACACTGGGGCGGTGGCCCGACCGCCGCGCGTGCGCGGGACGGAGAGCCAGCCCGCCGAGCGCGGCAATAGCGGAAATGAAGGCAACACGAACGCGCCGTGGTTCGAGCGCATGGGTCGGCCCACGCGCGCCAACCCCGGCAACGAAAGCAGGCCGGCAACAACGACGACGACGCCACCGTCACCGGGCGTAGAGCGTCCGGACGGCGGCGACGCTCAACCTGCTGGCGCGCCTACGACAATGCCGGAGCGCGTGCGTCCGCGGCGCGACGAAGGCGATGGCGGCAGCGGCGGCGAGCCGATTTCTCGCCCGTCGCGTAGACCGGAGACGAGGCCAGAGCCTCAGCCGGAAACCAGGCCCGAGCCGGAATCAAGGCCAGAGCCCCGCCCGGAGTCCAGGCCCGCGCCCAGGTTCGAGAGGCCGGAGCCGCGACCCGAGTCCAGACCGGAGCCAAGGAATGAGTCGCGGCCTGAGCCTAGGCCGGAGCCCAGGCAGGAGTCCAGACCTGAGCCTAGACAGGAGTCCCGTCCGGAACCCAGGCCGGACCCGCCGAGGTCTGAGCCCAGATACGAGGCTCCGTCACAGCCAGAGTCGCGCCCAGACCCGCCGCGGTCTGATCCGCCAAGGTCTGAGCCCGCGCCGCAGCGCGAGGAGCCCAGGGAGAGAGAGGTCTCGCCGCGCAGCGAGCGCCAGCCTTAGGCGCTTCCATCCGGCGACTCATTGCGAGACTGCAACCTGAAAGGAGTTTTGAAAGGAAAAGCCATGAGACAACTGACACGACTTCTGCTCTTCGTTTCTTTACTGACGGCATTCGTCTCAGCGGGGCTGGCACAGGAGAGAGCACGCACCGTTGACGCCTCGCACAGCTCTAACGCCGCCGTCTCTGCCGCGGCGCTGGACCCCGCGTACATCCCGCACGGGTCGAAGGTTTACGTCTGGCAGATTCAGGGGATGAACGGTTTCGAGAACTACCTGGTCGCGGCCTTCAAAAAGAAGAAGGTTGACCTGGTGGTGGTCTCGGACCGCGCGCAGGCGGATTTCGAGATTACGGGTTTTGCCGAGCACAAGCGCGCCGGCTGGGCCAAGATCATCTTTGGCAGCGGCCTGCCGGAATCCGAGGCGAGCATTCAGGTCGTCAACCTGAGAACGAGCGTCGTTTCCTACGCCGTCGGCTCCTACAAGGTGGACGCCGTCAACGGCAAGAAGAGCACCGCCGAGCACCTGGCGAAGAACCTACGGCAGAAGATGGAGCGCGACGACAAGCGGCTCGGGATTAATCAGTAGTTGTCAGTTTTCAGTTTTCGGTTTTCAGTTTTCAGCGAAAGCAAGTTGTCTTTGCTGAAAACTGAAAACTCGAAACTGAAAACTGACTGAAGGGTCATCAGATGAACACCGGATTTACACAACCTCGCGCGAGTTTGTTTCTGCTCGCCGGTCTGCTTCTCATCTCTCCCTTCGTACAGGTCAGTCCCGCGCAGAGGCGGATTGACGTTGCGCCCAGGCCCGACACCAGGCGCGCGCTCTCCCTGCGCCCGAGCGCGTCCGTCGTCAAGAAGCGCAGGGACGGTTACGCCTCCACGCAAAGCAAGATGATGTCGCAGGAACGCCCGCCGCGAGCGAAAGCTGGCGGGGACGCTTCAGCTTCAGCAAGGCGTCCGCCTCGCATCATCAGGAAAAAGCAGGCCGCGGACGACCTGCATCAGGACGCCATCTCTTACCCGCGCATTCTCGGGGGTACGCCGCTCAGTTGGATTCTGCACACCTCGCAACTGAGCCTCTCCTCGACAGCCGGAACGAACGAGCAGTACGTGGACGCATCGGGCGACCTGATGGCCGACGAGAGGACGACTTTCGACTCGGGCGGCGGCTCCTTTGACGTCGCTGTCGGCAGGAGCGGCGCGCGCTACAACGTATATTCCGCCACGCTCAACAACAAGGCCGTAGGAGTGCTTAACCTCGGCCTCGACACCAACAACGATTACGTCCGCGACGCGTCAAGCACTTTCGACCTGGAGCGTGACTTTGGCCTGCCCTCGGCCGTGGCCGTCGTTTCGGGACGCTCGAACGCCGGGCGCGAGTTCGTCATAGTCTCTTCGAGCGGCTATTACAACTTTGACAACCCTTCGGACCCGGACAACGAGCCTTCGGCGGGCGTCGTCCTGCTCGTGCGCGATAACGGGAACGGTTTCGACGACACGCGCTCGCGCTCGCTCGTCCGCGTCGGCAGCAACGAACTGAATAACGCCAACGCGCTGGCCCTGTTGCCGAACAACGACCTCCTGATCGCAGACTTCGACTCCAACGAGCTGCGCATAGTCCGCGACACGGACGCCGACGGCATCCCGGACCATCTGGACCCGGTGCCTTACTACTCTTATCACTTCTCGGACGACGCGCCGCTGGACATCGCTGCCAACTCGCGCGGCGTGGTCTTCTCGCATTCGGTCGGCAACAATACTTTGCTGCTGGCGCTTTACGACGACGACCACAACGGCTACGCGGACCGTGACGAGATTACGGTCGAAGACCTCTCGATTGACAACAACCTGATCTTTCACGGCCTGACGACGGACCGCGAGGGGACCGTCTACGTGATTAGCGATGCCTCGGGCTCCGCGGACCTCGTTTCGGAGGGCGGCAACCTGGGCACGCCGCTCGTTTACGCTTTTCCCGACCCGGCGCTTAACGGCATCTTGCGCGGCTACTCTGTTTTCACTGAGGCCGATAACCCCAACACGCAGGCGCTCTCGGGCCTCGCCTTCGGAATCGAGACGGTGCTGCCGGCGGTCGCTCACCTGACGATGACCAACAGCGCGAGCTTTAGCGGCAACGGCACGAAAGGAGGGCTCGCGACGATAGAGGGCGCGGGCCTGACGCGCGGCCTGTCAGGCCAGACTTCCGCGGACGCCGCGGCGCACGGCATTATTGTGACCATCGAAGGGCGCACGGCACCCGTGCTCTCCTTCAACGATTCGCGAGTCAACATCTACGTCCCCGAAGCTGTGGGCACAGGTGTCGGCTCGGTCCTGGTTTACGTCAAGGGGAGCGTCATCGCGGCGGACGACGCGCTGGTCGTGAACGACAATCCGGGCCTCTTCACAATCGCGCAGAACGGGACAGGCGAAGCCGTCGCGCTCCTCGTCTCGGGAATGCAGTACATGCCAGCACCCTTTAACGCGCAGACCAACGGGCAGCCAAGCGTCATCGCGCTCTTTGGTACGGGCTGGCACAACTCTCTGCCCGTCAGCGTGACCATCGGGGGACAGGCGGCGACGGTCGAATACGCCGGGCCGTCCGCAGACTTCAACGGCCTGGATCAGATCAACGTGCGCATCCCCGCGGGCGTCTTTGGCCCAAGCGCCGTCGTCGTCAAGACGGCGAGCGGTGCGCAGAGCCGCGCCGGAGTCGTGGTCAGCATTAAGTGAGGGACGAGGCCGCTAACTAGCTGGAAAGGAGAAAAGAGTATGTTCACAAGAGGCTCCATCTTATCTTTGAAGAACTGCAAGATTGTCTCTGCCTGTCTGCTCGCGCTGATTCTGCTGACGGGTGCGGCGGCCGCGGGCCAGAAAACGAAGCCGACTCTCTGGTACTACCCCTGGAGTGGGCACGAGACGGGCAAGCTCAGCGACATCAAGGACAAGCGCAAGGTCTACGTCATGTTCTTCCTGGGACGCGTCCTCCCGCAGGACCCGCTCAGGACGAGTTACCAGCAGCGAATCCGGAATCTCCTGACCAGAGACGGGGAGCTGGAATTGGTCGAGCGCCCGGAGGACGCAGAGCTTGCCGTCTACATCAGCTCGCAGGACGACGCCCTGTACGAGTTCTACGTCCTCACACGCGGGGAGCCGCAAAAGGACGGCGGCTACAAGCCGCGCGTGGTCTTGAAGAGGCTGCGTTCGGAGAGCATGGGCAGCACGGCGCTCATCGAGCAGGCCGTCAGCGCCTTCGTTGACGACCTCAAGGCCGCACGCGGAAAGTAGTAGGAAGGGGACGAGCCTGGCGGAAGTGTTTAGAGGTATTTTACGAACCTGACTTCCGTCAGCTCGTTAAACTTGTAGCCGAGTTTTTCATTGACCTTGAGCATCGCAGGGTTGGCGCTGGCCGACTCGAAATATTCCTTGCCGGCGACGATGCACCTCTGTATGTCGAAGGCTTTGAGGTAAGTCGCAACGCCGCGCCCCCTGTAAAGGGGATGCACGCCCGTGCCGACCGACCCGTTCCCGTCCTCTGCGCTCGTGTAGCCGACGTACTCATCCTTGAACTTCATGATGGAGAAGCGCTCGGGAACACTTATGTGAGTGAAAGGCTCACGCGCCTGCTGGGTCGTCGCGTCCAACTTCCAGGTGGGGTCAGGGAGCGGCCACCCTTCTCTGGCTCGCCGCTGCAACCGGGCGAGCTTCTCAAGCGGGGTGTTCCCCACCTCTTCCTCATCCTTGAAAGTGGTCGCCGAGAATCCTTCCTCGAACAACCTTTCACCCAGGGGCTTCCACTTCTCGTATGAGAAATCTTCGGCGCGCAGGGACATCCCACGCATTCTGTGAACGAACACAAAGCCTCTTGAGAGAGCAAACGCCAGACTCTCGCTCATACTCTCTTGCAGTCGCGCCTGTAGATATTTCCCGCCCAGCTTTCTAACTTCCATTTCAATCAGGTCTAGCAGGAGACTCCCGATGCCACGTCTCGCGTGTCGCGGGCCGACGAGCAGGTTGAGCCTGAAGTGCGTTTCGTCCAGACTATAAGCCGCGCCGTAACCTTTGACCGCTTCGTCACGATAAACGTGCCTGACGCAATCCTTCTCCAGGCTCTCGATCTGCTGGCACGGCTCCCAGAGGAAAGACGAAAAGTCCAGCTCCTGGAAAGCGTCCTCGTGAAGTTGAAGCACGGCGGCGGAGTCTGACGGCTTAAACGGCTCTATCCCCATGAGAGACTCATTACGACGCGTCCCAAGGGACGGTTTCACAGACCCTACGTGCTCACTTCAATGGTTCCAGCACGCGTATGGTTTCCGGGTAAAGATCGTCCAGCGTGCCGTAGAGCGCGCCCGTGATCTTCAAAGGCTTGAGCCGGGCGACGGGGTCGTCCGCGGGGTCCGGGAAAGACAGCTCGCCGGTCCCGGCCTTGAAATTGAGGTTGGTCAGGAGCGAGGTGGAGGTCAGAAAGTAAGCATCGTCACAGCTTTTCCCGTCGATGCTCGGAATCTCTTTGTAGAGGATGATGGGCAGGAAATCGAGTGCGGTGACAGTTTCCCCGCCGACGCTGGCCGTGGCGCGAATGATTTCATGGCCGTTGCGCACGACCCGCGCCTGCACCCGCCCTTCATCTTCCGTCATCTCGGTCTGGGCCATAACGGCAGGCCAGCCCTGCCCCTCGCGATAGCAGGCGAGGCTCGCGTCCGTGCTCGTGTAAAGGTAGGGCACGAACTGGCCCACGTAGTCGCCGTAGCGCACAGGGATGCAGGGCATTGTGAAGTCGTGCGCGCCCATGCCCGAGACCTCCGGGCAAAGGAAGAAGCACATGGCGACGGTGTTGCCGGGCAAGGGTTCAAGCTCTCGCGGCAGCACCTCACGGAGAGCCTCCTCTTCCGCCTCGTAAGCGATGATGAGGACGATGTCGCCCACGTACTGATAAGGAGGCAGCCCGTACAGCGGCTTCAAAAACGGCAGCCCCCGCGGCCTCTCCGCGCTCAGCACAACGTCACCGCCACGATAATCTCTCTTCCCGTCACTCATCCCGGCCTCCTAAAATATTTCAGCGCCGCGGCGGCGATTATAAATCATCTGTACTACAATCAGCTTACTCATTATGGAACGCATCGTCTTCCTTGACCGCAGCACGTTGATTGCCGATGTCCGGCGGCCAGCCTTCGAGCACGAGTGGACTGAGTACGAGATGACTGACCCCGCAGAGGTCGTTGAAAGATTGAGTGGGGCGACCATCTGCATAACCAACAAGATTCCCTTGCGCGAGGCGGAGCTCGCGCAGTTCCCCCGTCTTAAGTTCATCGCCGTCTCGGCGACGGGCGTGGACATCATTGACCTGGACTACTGCCGGCGGCGCAACCTCCCCGTCTCGAACGTTCGCAACTACGCGGGCCGCGCCGTGCCCGAACACGTCCTGACCTTGATTCTGGCCGTGCGCCGCAACCTTCTCAGTTACCGCGAGGACGTGCTGCGAGGGGCCTGGGAAGAGGCTAAAGGCTTCTGCCTGCTCAACCACACGATACTGGACTTGCACGGCAGCAGGCTTGGCATCATCGGCTACGGTGCGCTCGGCCGCGCCGTGGAAAAACTCGCGCTTTGTCTTGGCATGCGTGTGCTCATCTCCGAGCATAAGCACGCCCGAGAGATACGTCAGGGACGGGTCAGCTTTGAAGAGACTTTGCGCGCGAGCGACGTGGTCAGCCTTCATTGTCCGCTGAACGACGAGACGCGCGGGCTGATCGGGAGGGTTGAGCTGGAGATGATGCAAAGCGGCGCGCTGCTGATTAACACGGCGCGCGGCGGGCTGGTGGACGAAGAGGCGCTCGCACACGCTTTGCGCGAAGGAATAATCGCGGGCGCTGGCTTTGACGTCCTGTCGAAAGAGCCGCCGCGAGACGGCAATCCTCTACTCGGGCTGAATCTCCCGAACTTCATCCTCACGCCGCACATCGCCTGGGCGAGCCGCGAAGCCATGCAGGCCCTCGCAGACCAGCTCATAGACAACCTCGAAGCCTTCGTCCACGGCTCGCCTAAGAATCTCGTTTAAGAAGTGAGCAGTGAGCAGTAAGCAGTAAGCAGTTAAGAGCCCCGTCAGG
>DATEMM010000504.1:0-5246 GCA_035275605.1 Pyrinomonadaceae bacterium | reverse complement strand
TCTGAGCAGATGTTGAAGAAAGGGTTGTGGTAATCCTTGAAGAACTCGAACTGCCGGCGACGGTTCCAGGTCTCAATGTCTAAGTATCCGGACATATAAATAAGAAAGAGCTTTAGCTTAGTGGGCTCTTAGAGGCTATTTAAAAGCCCCAAAGGGGCGGAATATAATAGCCTGGGGCAGAGCCCCAGGAACTTGGCACAGCATTCAACAATAAGCCCTGAAAGGGCGCAATACATATTCCGCCCTTTCAGGGCTTATCTAATACGCCGTTTGTTACCTGGGGCGTTGCCCCAGGCTTTCATATATCGCCCCTTTGGGGCTTTCTCAGACTTTCAAGCTGCTTCTAAAGGCAAGCGAGGGTAACTCTCAGTCAGCCGCTTCGGTAATGTAGGAAGTTGGGGCGTCCGCGTGCGGGACGAAGCAGCGGCGGCAGCGCGCCTCGTACATATTGCCCGCGCCGACCGCCACGCGCTCTTCCGATTCAAAGGTGCGCTGTGAATAGTTAGCGGGCTGGCCGCAGCGGACGCAGATGGCGTGCGTCTTCGTGATGTACTCGGCGATGGCCAGAAGCTGCGGCATCGGCTCGAAAGGTCTTCCAGTGTAGTCCTGGTCGAGCCCGGCGATGATGACGCGAATGCCACGGCGCGCCAGCTCGTTCGCCACGTCAACCAGCTCCTTGTCGAAGAACTGCCCCTCGTCAATGCCGACCACTTCAGTGCCGCGCTCGATGCTGGCGAGAATCTCCGCCGCCGTCTCGACCGTGGACGACTCGTGGCGCATCTCCGAGTGCGAGACGATGTGATCGTGCGAGTAGCGCACGTCGATCTTGGGCTTGAAGACCTGCACCTTCTGGCGTGCGATCTTGGCGCGGCGGAGGCGTCGGATTAACTCTTCGGACTTTCCGGAAAACATGGAGCCCGCGATGACTTCGACCCAGCCGGGCGCGGTCCTCAGATGTATCAGATGCTCGTCGTTGCCTTGCGCTGTCAATTCTTCCATAGAATGAGTGCCTCTTGTCCTAATATATTTTACCTGTATAGTCTCGGGTTATAAAACGGCGCGAAGGCCGCAATCAGCGCCGACTCAAAGCTCATCGAGCGGGTCAGCAAATCCCTAGACAACACGCCCCACGCCCCCTGACGGCTGCGAACGTCGCGCTCGCCCGCCACTTCATCAATCACCACGCCCAGCTCGCGCTTCCCGTCAATCACCATGTCCGCGATGAGGTTGGGAACGGAGACGGACGGGCTGGCCCCGAAGTAACCATACGTGCCGTCGGACGCGTAAGCCCAGCCGCGCAGGAAAGTGTGCCACTCGTCATCGACGTTGAGGGAGTGAAATCCGCCTTCAAGGCCGACGTAAAGCTGAGCGCCTGTGCCCTCCTCTTCGAGCTGTGCGCGGACGGCCTCCGCGCGTGAGCGCGCGCCGTGCATCAGTTGCCAGTCGGTCAAAGGCATCGCCGGGGCGTCCGGCTCGACGGCGCGCGCGGTAACTACCGCGTTCTCCCAGCGCGCGTCAACGGTGCTGATGCGTGCCGCGGCTGCGCGAACAGCCATGATCTTGGCGGCACGGTCTGAGCCGAGTGCAATTATCATAAGAGGGCGACGGGTGGCAAGCAATGAGCGGCAGGGCGGGAGGGATATTAACTCTCCACCCGCCGCTTGTCACTTTGCCGCTTCTGTTTATCGGGGCGGGATGGTCGGGGTCGGGGACGGCATCGGCTGGCGCGAGCGTCCTCCTCCCGGAGTGATGTTAATGGTCCTGACGTCGCCGTCCGGGTTTCTCTCGCTCCGTTCGTCAATGAGTTTCTGGGCCGTGGCGTCGGCGATGGTGACGTTCGGCGAGACGCCGAAAGCGTAGCCCAGCGTGACGTTGAAGCCCGTGCAGTCAACCCTGTATTTCTCGCCGCCTCTGCCGGAGGACGAGCTGGCCGCGTCTGGCGGCTCCGGGAGGCCGAGCTTTTGCGCGAGCTGCTTGAAAAAGTCCTTCGCGCCGAACCAACTGCCCGCGCCAGTGTGATACGTGGCCCTGACCATCGCCAGCCGCTTATCGACGAAGGTCAGATTCATGTCGTCTATCCCTTCGGCGTACTCGTCTTTCAATTCCGCGCCGGAGATGCGAATCGTCTGCGCGCCGATTTTATTGAGGCCGGAGATTTTTGCATCGAACATAGACGTGTCGGCGAGCCTGTCTTTCACCTCCGGCACGGTCATCCCTAACTGGAAGCCGTTGAACTCCGGAGCCTGCTTCAAAGTGCAGGCCGCTTGTTGGGCCAAAGCGGAGAAGGCAGAGGCCGGAATGATGATCGTCAGCAGCGTCAGGCGTAAGAGTTTCATAAGCTTTACCTCAGGCGGGGGCGACGAGAGTTAATGAATTCGCCCGCTTCGACTATTCCAGACTGTTTTAACCCGGAAAAGGCCTGCTTGACAATCAACAGCGCCCTTGCTGTAATCAAAATTCATCCCGCAGATGTTGACCTGTTACGTATTCCCTGACGTCACGAGAGGTGTCTGAAGTGCCTGTTGAAGAACTCGTTTACGATTGGAACACGGTCGAGCCGACGCACAACGCGCCCGGTCGCCCCATCAGTTTCGACGACGAAACCCTGCGCGACGGGTTGCAATCGCCGAGCGTGTGCGAGCCGCCCGTCGAGAAGAAGATTGAGCTGCTGCACCTGATGGACGAGCTTGGCATTGACACGGCAGACATCGGCCTGCCCGGCGCTGGCGGCACGCACGCCGCCGGCGTGGAGCGCCTCGCGCGCGAGATTGCCGAACAAAAACTTCGGATTCGCCCGAACTGCGCCGCGCGCACGCACGCCGCCGACATCAAGCCCATTGCCGAAATCTCGCAGCGCGCCGGAATCGCAATCGAAGCCTGCACCTTCATCGGCTCGTCTCCCGTGCGCTTCTACGCAGAGGACTGGACGCTCGACAAGCTCTTGAAACTGACAGAGGAGGCCGTGACCTTCGCCGTCAAAGAGGGCTTACCAGTGATGTACGTGACGGAGGACACGACGCGGGCCGACCCGGAGACCATCCGCGCGCTGTACACGACGGCAATCCGCTGCGGGGCGAGGGCCGTCTGCGTCTGCGACACAGTGGGCCATTCGACGCCGGACGGGGCGCGCTCGGTCGTCCGCTTCGTGAAGGGCATCATAGAGGAGCAGGGGGAGAAGGTCAGGCTCGACTGGCACGGGCACCAGGATCGGGGCCTCGGCGTCATCAACTCCATCGCCGCCATCGAAGGCGGCGCGGACCAGGTTCACGGCTCAGCCCTGGGCGTGGGCGAGAGGGTCGGCAACACGCCGATGGATCAGCTCCTGGTCAATCTCAAGCTGATGGGATGGATCGATAACGACCTCTCGCGCCTGCGCGAGTATTGCGAGACGGCGGCAGAATCGTGCGGCTGGACGATTCCGTACAATTACCCTGTCTTCGGGCGCGACGCCTTCCGCACGGCGACGGGCGTCCACGCGGCCGCCGTCATCAAGAGCTACAGAAAGAACGACCCGCAGCTCGCCGACCTGGTCTATTCGGGCGTGCCCGCGGGACTCTTCGGCCTCAAGCAAAAGATCGAGATCGGCCCCATGAGCGGCAAATCGAACGTCGTCTACTGGCTTGAATCACGCGGCCTGGAAGCCTCCGAAGAGCGCGTCTCGCGCATCTACGAGCACGCCAAAAAGTCTTCCGCCGTGCTCGAAGAAGACGAAGTAATGCGCTTAGTTTAAAGTAAGCAGTGATCGGTGAGCAGTTAAAAATAACTTACTGCTCACCGCTCACTGCTCACTGCTCACTCTTATGATGTCTACTGCGCTCGCGCCCGAACATATTCTCAAAGAACTTCTCACGTCGCCGCGAGTGCGCGAGGCTTTCCAATTCTTTGAGGCGCGTTCCGCCGAAATCACGGAAGAGCACATCAGTATCTGTTCCATCCCCGCGCCGCCTTTCGGAGAAGAGGCGCGCGCCCTTTATCTACGCGAGAAATTCCGCCAGCACGGTTTAAGCGAGGCCGAAGTAGACGCGGAGGGCAACTGCGTGGCCCTGCGCGCCGGGCGCTCGCTCACGCCGCTCCTCGTTATCAGCGCGCATCTCGATACGGTCTTTCCGCCGGGCACGGATTTCACTGTCCGACGCGAGCAGAGCCGTCTTCTGGCCCCAGGTATCGCAGATGACGGCTGCGGATTGGCCGCGCTCGTGGCGATCTTACGCGCGCTCGAAGAAAGCTCTATCGAGACTGAAGGGTCGCTGCTTTTCGTCGGGACAGTCGGCGAAGAGGGTGAGGGGAATCTGCGCGGAGCACGCCACCTGCTGACCGAAGGCGAGTGGGCGAAGCGCGTGGACGCCTTTATCAGTTTCGATGGGCCAGGCATAGAGCGCATCACGCACGCGGCGCTCGGGTCGCGCCGTTATCGCGTGCGCCTGCGTGGCACGGGCGGGCACTCCTGGGGAGATTTCGGCGCGGCCAACCCCGTCCACGCGATGGGGCGTGCAATTGCGCGGCTCTCCGCGTATCCAGCGCCGACCGCCCCGCGCACGACCTTCAACGTCGGACGCGTCGAAGGCGGCGCGAGCGTCAATGTCATTCCGCGCGAGGCCGCGATGGACGTTGACCTGCGGTCCGAGTCGGCCGAAGAGCTACAGCGCCTGGACGCCTTCTTCCGTCGCGCAGTGCGCGAGGCCGCGGACGACGAGAACGCCATGCGCAGGGCCAACGACCCGCCCCTCGAACTGGACTTGAAACTTATCGGCGACCGCCCGAGCGGGGAGACCCAGCCGGACGCCGGCCTGGTCCGCATCGCGGAAGAGGCGACGCGCTACTTCGGCTATCGCCCGCGACTCGACCGCTCCTCGACCGATTCCAACATAGCCATCTCGATGGGCATTCCCGCCATCACGCTCGGCACGGGCGGCTCAAGCGGCAACTCGCATACGCTCAACGAGTGGTACGACCCGCGCGGGCGCGAGATGGGACTCAAGCGCGCCCTGCTGGTAATCCTCGGGATGGTCGGGCAAAAGTAAAAGGCTGGTAAATAGAAAATGGTCAATGGTGAATGGAGGGTAAT
Source organism: Pyrinomonadaceae bacterium (assembly GCA_035275605.1). GTDB lineage: Bacteria > Acidobacteriota > Blastocatellia > Pyrinomonadales > Pyrinomonadaceae > QHXM01. The sequence goes on along the minus strand of DATEMM010000504.1, from coordinate 181 downwards.
CCCCATTCACCATTGACCATTTTCTATTTACCAACTGTTTAGTTGATCGGGATCGTGATGGTCGTCGTTCCGGCCTTGCCTGCGGGGAAGCGCTTCTGGCGCGCGATGCGCTGCGCCGTCCCGTCGCCGCCGGAAGTCTGCGTGACGCGGCCCGCTTCGTCATACGTCACCTGAACGGAGA
>DATEMM010000503.1:0-7534 GCA_035275605.1 Pyrinomonadaceae bacterium | reverse complement strand
GAAGACCAGGCCGTAAGCGCGGTGAATCAGGACGCCCGCGAGCAGGGCCACGCTGAACCCCAGCACGAGCCCGAGCACGCTAATCAAGATGGCCTCTTTTTCGATCACGCCGATGATGAAGCCGCGCGAGGCTCCCATCGCCTTGAGGATTCCGATCTCGCGCGTGCGCTCCGTGATCGTCGTGTACATCGCCAGCATCACGACGAGCGCGCTCACGACGGCCGCCAGGCCCACCAGCACTTTGAGAAAGAGGCCCAGGTAAGGAATGCTCTTTTCGATACTGGTGAAGACATCGCGCGTGAACTGAATCTTATTCCCTGGCAACTCCCGGTTGATGCGCTCGGCCAGAGTCTTCTCGTCCACGCCCGTTTTGCTCTTGACCAGGATGTACGTGCACTTGTCGCCGGCCCCGAGCCTGTCCTGCATCTCGGCCAGGGCCATCTTGACGCGCGCGCCCGATTCCGGAGCGTAAATCCCGGCGACGCGATGCGGAATGTCGCCGAAGAGATTGATGACGCCGCCCACGCCCACACCGCTGTTGCGCGCCTTGGTCTCGTCAATGATGACCTCGGCCATCTGCTCAGACTGCCCGCCCTCAAGCGCTCTGGCTTTGGGCGCGCTTCCCTCGACGATGCGCAGGCCGTTCATCTGCGCGAACGGCTCCCAGTCGATGCCCTCGACCTGCTCGAACCCGAAGCCCGCGCCGCCCTGGAAGACGTAGCGGATGACAGGCACGGCCGCTTCGACGCCTTCGATCTCCTGCAAGCGCTCGACGTACTTTGTGCTCAGGTTGGCGGTCGAGCTAGTCAAATTGTCCATCGTGCCCGGCCGCGTGAAGATAATCTCCGCGCGCAGATTCTGCGAGCGCCGCTGCAAATCATTCGACATGCCGCGCGCGAGCCCCGTGAACAGCATCACGAGCGCCACGCCGAGCGCCACACCCACCACGCTCACCAATGAGCGAATCGGGCGCTGTCGAATGTTGGCTGCGATTAAATTATCCATCGGAGAGTACTGAGTACTGAGTACTGAGGACTGAGAAAAAGAGAGAAGGTCTTGTCTTTTAACTCAGTCCTCAGTACTCATCACTGGTTTTAGTCATTACTGTTTTTATTAGCTCGCTGTTTCTCGCGGTCGTCGAGATCGAACTCACGCAGTTGCCACTTGTTTTCGAGGACGAAGACGTCCTGTGGATACTCGCGGTCAAAGACTACGGCCTCGGGCGACTGGTAGCTGACGCTCAGTTTGTAGCGGTCATGCGGGCGCGTCAGCTCTACCCGCGAGGGCATGACCATGCGCCCATCCTCGCCGAAATTCTTCGGATCCATGTAGGAGACGTCCGAGTCGAGCATCCCGTCCCTGTCGAAGACCTGCAAGCGTGCCAGCCGGATGCCCCCGACGCGGTCGAACCAGAAGCGGCGCACCAGCCGCACGCCCGTCTCGCCGCCCGGCGCCAGCTCGTCCAGCAAGTAGTAGCCGCGCACGACGCGGTCTGTCTTCTTGGCGCGCGGGCGGTTGTCCGCCTCCTCCTGGAAAAACTCGCTCCGCGCGTAGACCATGCCGGTCACGTCGCGCGGCTGAATCGCGCGCAACATCAGCGCGTCCGTGAAATGCTGCGGGCGTAGATTGGAGAGCGTGCTGACGGTGCGCTCGCCGTTCTGCCCCTGCCCCTTTTTGTTGCTCGGGCGCGGGTCGTCCATCTCCAGCTTAGGATAGTGGGCGTCGTTGGTCCCGCGGACGAACCGTTTGTACTTTTCGTCACCCTGAAGGACTGCCACGCGGAAGTGCTGGCCGTCGGAAGTCATCTCGGCGATGTTCGTCCCGACAAAGGGCGCTTGAATTTTGAGGTAAATCTGGCCCGGCCGTTGAAGGTAAACCGTCCCATCGGCCGTCCTGTACTTCTCGGCGATGCCGGATTCGGCGAACGAAGTGTCCTCGATCTGGATGTCTATCTTGCCGCGGATCGAGCGCACGGCCGCCAGGCGATTGACCTCCGCGACGAGTTCTGGCACGCCCGCTTCCTTCAAAGGTCCGAGCAGCGGCGTCACCGTGACCTTTCGCTTGACGCCGAACAGGCTGGCACAGCCGCTCGTCACGAGCAGGCCGACCGTCAACAGCAGCAGCAGGGAGGCGTGGCGCGCCGGCGGCCTTTTTCCTGAAGAGGATAAATTAAGCATCAACAAAATTGCGAAGACTCAAGCTTATGCAAAATCTCATTTTAACTTGATGATAATTAAGCCAAGAAAGCTAGCAAAGCGGTTCGGCGTTGTCAACGAACGCCTCACCCCCTACGCGGCGCGGAACAATTAGCCACAGAGGCACAGAAGACACAGAGAAGAAGAAAATTTCAAACCAATAATTTGAAATTTGAGATTTAAAATCCGGGATTTGAAATCTGAATTTCCTAAGTTTTCTCTGTACCTCCGTGCCTCTGTAGATCTCTCTTCAAGAGACCGTGATCGGCGCTTTGCGGCGCGAGCCTGCCTTCTTTGCCGCGAGGCGCTTGACGAAGGCGTCGAGTCCGCTCAGGCCGAAGCTGGACGAGAGCCCAGCGATGCGCTCCTCGTCCGCCGCCCCGACCGAACAGTCAAGCGCGCCCGTCGAAAGGAATGCCGTCTCGACCTGCTCGCCCCGAGCGTTTCGCGCGCCGAGCCGCGCCAGCAGGTGGCAGACCGCGCGGTAGACGAACCAGTAGCCGATAACGTTTGGCCCCGGCAGCGGCGCGAGCAGCACGGTCAAGGGCGAGACCAGCGCATTGATGACGAACCAGAATGTGTGCTTTCCCTGCCGGTTCTTCAGATAGCCGTGCCAGATTGTGCGCGTCTCCTCCGCGCCGAGAGTTGGCGGGTGGTGAAGATCTATGGAGCGCGCGCCGCGCAGTGACCGCAGCACGGGCTCGTCCGGCGGGATGCGCTTTTGCAGCCACTCCCAGACGCGGCGCACGCGCAGGCCCACGCCCTGCTCCGATTCGGTCAGAACAGACTGTAGACTTTTGTACTTGCGCTCGGCCCACCCGCGCAGGCCCTCGCGCGGCGAAGTGGTCTCCGACAACGCGTCTACCTCCGGCCCCTCCGAATAGAAGGCGCACCGCCCGCCGTCAAGGTTCAATAGATAAATCTTCACTCGATAACTCCGAAGGCGTGGACAAGGGGTCTCAATTTGGGAATTCCCTACTTCGCCCTTTGCCCCTTATCCTGCCCGCACTCGCCCGCGCTCTTCGACTAGCTGTCCAAGAATCTCCCTGACCATTTCACCCGGAACGCCGTCGAGGCCCAGATGCAGTTCGGCAACCCCGTCCCAAAACTCATCTAAGCCTCGCACGCCTGCGCGCTCGAAAGCCAGCGCCTGTACCAGTAGATCGATCACGTCCGCGGCCTTGACGAGCCGCGCCTCAAGGCTCCCGCGCTCCTCGTAATCTTCGTGCAGCGCCCCGTATTCCGCGGACTGCCCGTCCGCCCCCAGGCCGCCGGTCATATCCTCAAACGCAGCGCGCTCGGCACGCTTGCGCGCCTCTGTGCCAAAATAGAGAGTCGCCGTGCGCGGCATATCACCGACGCGCGCCTCAGCCCAGTCATGCACGACGGCCATTCTCAGGACGCGCTCCGCGTTGACGTCGATTCCGCGCGCGGTCAACTCATCCGTCAGGAGCATGGCCGCGACCACCACCCCGTAGGAATGGTCCGCGACGGATTCCGCGCCGGGCTGAATCCCGCGCAGCATCCAGCCCGTGCGCTCCAACCCCTTCAGTCTTTGAAGCTCGATGAGAAGAGAAAGCATTGTGAAAAGCAGAATCCAGAAGTCAGAAGCCAGGAGCCAGAATAGAAGAAAATGGGTTTCGGCCTTTCATTCTGAATTCTGGATTCTGGATTCTGACTCCTCTTCTATAAACATTTTCCCTGGATTGAGAATACCGTTCGGGTCGAGCGCGCGCTTGATGCTCTTCATGGCCTCGATTGTCTCCGGGTTAATCGCCATTCCCAGGTAAGGGGCCTTGACGTAGCCTATGCCGTGCTCGCCGCTGATGGTCCCGCCGAGCTCGACCGCCAGCGCGAAGGTCTCACGCACGGCGTCGCGGGCGCGGCGCACGGCCTCACTGTCGTCACGGTCACACATGAAGTTGACGTGAATGTTGCCGTCGCCCGCGTGGCCGAAGTTGACCACGAAGGTTCTGTGACGAAGACCTATCTCTTCGACGCGCTCGATTAACTCCGGCACGCGCGAGCGAGGCACCACGACGTCCTCGTTAAATTTCAACGTCCCGAACCGCTTGATGGCTGGCGAGAGCGCGCGTCGCACGTCCCACAAACGGTCTTCCTCCTCCCGGCTCGCCGCGCGGATCAAATCGTAGCCCCCGCCCTCGCGCAAAATCTCTTCGACAAGCTGCGACGCGCGCTCGACCTCTTCCGCTGGGCCGTCAACCGAGACTAAAAGGAGCGCGCCCGCGTCTTCGGCCAGGCCGAAGGCGAACTCAGATTCGACCGCCGCGATGGCGTTTCGGTCGAGCACCTCAATCGCCACGGGCGTGACGCGCGCACGCGAAAACCTGGAGACGCAGGCGCATGCCTCACGCATTGTGCCAAACGTCCCGCGCACCGTGCGCGTCGCTTCCGGCAGCGGCAGCAAGCGCAAAGTCGCTTCCGTGATGATGCCGAGCAGCCCTTCCGAGCCGCACATCAACCCGGTCAGGTCAAAGCCCGTGACGTTCTTGCTCGTCCGCCCGCCCGTCCTAATAATCTGGCCGGTCGGCGTGACCACTTCCAGGCCCAACACGTAATGCTTCGTCACGCCGTACTTCGCCGAGCGAATGCCCCCGGCGTTCTCCGCGATGTTGCCGCCGATGAAGGATTCTTTGTAGGAGGCCGGGTCGGGCGGGTAGAAAAGCCCCTCGGCTTCGACGGCCCGTTGCAGGGTGTATGTCGTCACGCCCGGCTCCGTCACGACGTAGAGGTCGTTTGCCCTGATCTCCTTGATCCGGTTCATGCGGTCTGTGCCAATGACTATGCCGCCCTCGATGGGAACGGCCCCTCCGGTGTAGCCGACGCCGCCGCCGCGCGCAGTGACGGGAAAGCGCGCCTCATTGGCCAGCTTCAGAATCTCCGCTATCTCCAGGGCCGTGCGCGGCAGCACGACAGCCTCCGGCGGGAACTTCTCCTTGACCGCGTCCTGCGCGTAAGGCTCCACCTTTTCCGGATCGACGATGACGTACTCCGCACCGACCGCCTCGCACAGACGCTCCTGCACGCGCGCGTCCGAGGCCGCCGTGCGCGCACGCGCCTTTCCCGTAATGATTCCAATCGAGCGACTCATGCGTTTCGAGGTTTTCCGTGCCGGGACTACTTTAACGTGCTGCGGGCCAGCCTATCAATTGCGGAATGCGGATTTCGGATTGCGGATTTAAGAACGGTCTTTCTTTTTAATCCGCAATCCGAAATCCGCATTCCGCAATCGAAAGGGCGGCGATGAGAGTAGCCTCACACCGCCGCCCTGAATCTCTATTTGTTAGCCGTATTAGTTGTCTCTCCCAACGCTCGTCGCCTGGTTGAGTCTCAGGCCAAGGGACGTGCCCTTCTCCAGGCGTAAATTGTCGCCGGTGAGCGAGAGCGTCGTGCCGCCTTCGATTGATGCGTCCGTGGACTGCGAGATGCGAATTCCGCCCACGCCCTCCGTCACGCTGCCGACCGCCCCGCCGACCGCGCCCGTCGTGCCGCCGACCACATCCCCGGCCGTCTGCGTCGTCGTATTCAAGACGCCGCCCACGGTCCCGGCCACGCCGCCGAGCAGGCCGCCGTTCGAGCCCTGCCGCGAAGAGGTGCGCGCACTGCCGGACGAGCGAGCGCGGCCCTCGGAGCTGACGCCTTCGTTATTGACTTTCGTGCGCGTAGCGGCCTGTGTGACTGAAGTGATCGTGGCGCTGATGGGAGCTTCGAGCGAACCGCTTTCCAGGCGGTCGAAGATGAGGCCGACGCTCGACTCGCCATTGGCGCGTGTTCTCTGGCTGACTTCAGTGACGCGACCGATGAGGCGCGCGCCTTTGTTGACGATTGTCCGGCCCTGCGACTTGATGGCTTCGGTCGTCTTTAAGAGTACCTGGTCGCCGACCTTTGCTCTGCGCACGTCGAGCGTGTTCTGAAGCTGTGCCATGACGCGCGTGCCGGCCCCCAGGTTGACGGCGCGACCCTCTGCGGCCACGTTGCCCGTCGCGCTCGCGGAGCCGTTTGCGGTCGTCTCCTGCGCAAAGGCTGCACAGGCCGACGCGATGACCAAAGCGATTGTTAAGACGTATTTGCTCATACTTCTCCTTTTAGTGTGAGAGCGCTTGTCGGGCGGGGCGCGTCCTTGACGATCATGAATAATCAGGAATCTGAGAGCTGACTTAAGACTCTCGCCGCGCGTGCGGCGCGCGAAAAAAGTTCGGCGCATCAAGTCAGAAACTCGCGTAGAGAGTGCTTCTGATTGATGCGCCGGATTGTAAGAGTTGTTGCCGTCAGCCTCCCGATGCTTTGATTGCAAGTTAATTGCAATTTGATGGAGCGGCGAGCGGCAGAGAAATTTACTTTACGCGCATCCCTGGTGCGCGCAGCCGCAGCTAATCTCCGTGACGTCGCCGGCATCACGGCAGTACTCGCTGCAATATTTTTCGTCCTTCGGCGCGGGGCAGTTGCAGCTCGGGTGCGCGCACTTATTGTCTCTTTCGTCAGCCATGTCGGAAAACCCCTTCTTTCTTCAAAGACGGCCGGGGGAAAGCAGTCACAGTTGATTTTCTCGGAGGAGAATTAACGACCCCATGCTAGGCGGCGACGGACCCCGCGGTCAAGACCGGCCCAAAAGATTCGGAATCCGCGAGCCGCCGCTCGACGGCCGCCGTGACACTATGGCGCGGCCCTGACAGTAATCTTGACTCGCCTTTTTCGAACGGGGACTTCGAGCGTGCTGCCGAGCGGCGCGTTGTAGACCCTGTCGTCCACGACTATTTCGAGCGGCATCAGGACGGCTGGCTCGCTCGTGGTCGCGGGCGGCTCCGGCTGCGCCGGACTTTCGGCCACTGGCACAGCCCGGTCGCTCGTGCGCGTGAGCAGGTTGTTGGCCACGATGCGCCACGTCCTGGGCGCACAGGAGAGGCGTAAGCCCGGCGCGTCCGTCTCCGCCTGCTCGCCCGGCGCAAGCGCATTGACCGTGAACTGTCCTTCGCCGCAGCGCACGCCCCGCTCGTCGTAGAAGGTAACGCTGCCTGTGACGTAAGTGTAAAAAGAGGCGCTCCGGTTCTCGACGATGAAGCGCGCATTTTTGACGGGCGCGTCCGGCGTTCCGCTGAGCGCACGGGTTAGGAGCTGGCCCGCAATCGCCGCTCGGCCCAGAGAGTCTAGCGCCACGGGCTGACCTTCAAGGGGCGCTCGCTGTTCCATCCCGTTGTCCTGTGTCGCGTTGGTTTGCTGTGCGCGGGCGCTCAGAGCACCGCAGGCCGAGAGGGCCAGGCACGTCAGTAAGACTCTTATTCTCACGCTCGTATCTCCTCTTTGCAGTTTTGGACGCGGTC
>DATEMM010000502.1:0-26852 GCA_035275605.1 Pyrinomonadaceae bacterium | reverse complement strand
TTACCGTTCAGGGCGGCAATCGCCGCCTCGGCTTCGTTCTGCTCCGGCATCTCCAGAAAGCCGAACCCTTTTGACTGGCCTGTAGTCTTGTCCTTGATGATGGTGCAGGACGTGACCTGGCCATAATCTTCGAAGACCTCTCGCAGTTGGTCTTCAGTCATCCTATAAGACAAATTCCCGACATAAAGGTTCATCGTAGTCTCCTGTCATCTGATTTAAGTAACTTAGCGGGCAAATCAAGGTCGTCATCCGCCAGCAGGTCAATGCTGACACCCGCCGCACGCGCATACTGCAAAAGAATGATCAGCGGCGGTTCTCGTCTTCCCGTCTCGTATGCCGAAATTTGTGTGTACCAAATATTATCCTCAAAGCCCAAACGCCTGAGCATCTCAGTTTGAGATAGTCCGAGAGCATCTCGAATCGTCCTGAGCTTTTCGCCAAGACGCTCTGTTTGAAACGAGCCCCGGCCATCAGGAGTTACCTCCCTATAAAACCGAGATTGCACAAAAACAGCTCGCCACTATAATCAATTTATAAGAAGCTCACACGCTTATTTTTCAAACCGCCCCCGCAAGTCCTGCAAGCAGGTTGCGCACAATCAACTCTACCCTAATAGTCTAGAATCGCCGTCAGCGCGGGATCGCGGCCGCTGAAAAAGTCTGCGGAGGACAACTCCACCGCGAGGAAATGCCCGGAAGCATCGCAACTATACAAGGATTACTTAGCCAGCCGGAACATGTCCTTTAATTTTCTTAATTCTACCCGCTAGCTTCAGAGAGTGAATCAGCGCAGGGGCGAGACGCGGCGCTTGTCCTCCAGCGGTTGTTGACGGCGGCGGCGCTGGTACCATTTCAGCGGCGGCTCAGCGACGGGTTCTATCAGGTGTTTGATTCTCTCTATGGTCAGGCGCGCGGCCTGTTCGCCGAGGCTGATGAGTTCGTCGGCGCGGCCCATCTCGTCCCAGCGTATGTGGCCGGTCTTGGGACGGATGACCACGTCCGCATCGTGCAGTTGGTGAATCGCTGCCGTGCGCTGCACGACCATGATGGATTGCAGGAGGACGCCGATGAGCGATTGCGGGGGACCTATGAACTTCGCGCCCTCGCTGTTGACGTCCACGGCGATGACCACGTCCGCGCCGAGCGAGCGCACCTCGGCGGTCGGAATGTTCGCGACCAGCCCGCCATCCACAAGCTGCCGCCCGTGCCCGTCCGTCACTGGAACGTACCAGCCAGGCAGGGAGCAACTGGCACGCACGGCAAAGGGCACGTCGCCTTCCGTGATAATCACTGCCGAGCCGGATTTGAGGTCGGTGGCGACGACGGCGAGCGGGATGCGTAAATCCTCGAAACGCTTGGCGGGGATACGCGCGCGGACGAACTCTTCCATGCGCGCGTTGGACTGGATGCCGAGGCGCGAGAGCGTCACGCGCCCCACGTCCTTCCAGCGAAAGCCGCGGCTGATCTCCGATATTTCATCGACGGACATTCCGGCGGCGTAGCCCGCGGCGACGAGCGCCCCGGCCGACGTGCCCGCGATGTAATCGACGGGAATCTTGTGCTCTTCCAGGACGCGCAGCACGCCGACGTGCGCGATGCCGCGCGCGACGCCGCCCGACAGCGCCAGCCCGACGCGCGGTCTCTCAAGATGTTTGCCGTTATCTCGCGCCATACTCCAGTGGGTTAGACGTCGGACGACGTCGGCGGGATGTCAATCAGATGCCTGAGCGGAGACTAAATCAGGCTGCTTATATCTTATGATAGTTCAATCCGGCCATCAACGCTTTTTCCTGACCCCGAAGGGGTCGCATATGCTTTAGACCCCGAAGGGGTCACATATGAAAGCCAGGGGCAAGCAAACGAAGTTTGCGTCGCCCCTGGCTACTGTATTTGACCCCTTCGGGGTCGAAGTCTTTGCTTGACTATTTCTTGACTATTTGACGAGCTGTTTGCGCTTGATCTCTTCCAACTGGCGCATGGCCTCGTTCAGTTCCCTGTCCGAATCCTTCTCCGCCAGCTCGGGACTTTTGGATTTCCCGGAAAGCTTGCGGAAGACGGAGATGCCGAAGACTATGACCGCCAGGACGAGCAGGAACTTGACGATGGTAATCACGACGCCGACCACGGCCCAGACGACCAGGGCCGCGACGAGGATGGCGATGGCGGTCAGGATGAGTTTTGCGTTCTTCATTTAAACTGCGACCTCCAAATTGCGAAGGACTGTGTGGCGGATTCAAGATTAGCGCTGCCTGCGCCCGTTTGGCAACGCGTGTGGGGTGCCACGGCCTAACGGGCTTAGACAGGGTTGAGGATGGCAATCTCGGCTCGCTCGCGTGCGCTGTCCAGGAATTCGTCCGTCTCGGATTCGATCTTGCCCTCGGTCAATTCCGACTCTATCTCCTTGAAAGCTTCCTTGAGTTCCGGCACAAGCCGCCCAGGCTGCTGGCGTAGGAAGCGCGGACGCCAAACGTCGCGATAGTACTCTTCCACCTCTTTCTGCGTCACGACCGTGAAGGAGCGGAAACGGAAGTTCAGATATTTTTCAATCTTGACGCGCTGGCGCACTATCTCCGTGAGCTGCTCGCCGGTCAGGCCGACGCTCTCGGCGCGCTGTAGGAGATCGGTCTGCGTCGGGAACTGCATGGCCAGCTCGTCGCGCTTAGCCCTGATCTCTTCGTCGGTCGGGTCAATGGCGGGCAGCTTCTCTGCCTCCTGCAAAATCAGGCGCTGGCTGATGACCAGATTCAGCACGCGGTTGAGAGTCTCCGAGCTGGGATTCTCAAGCGTCGTGTTGGGCTGGAGCGCTAGCTGCCACAGCAGGTCCGAGTAGGTAATCAAAGAAGGTCGCACGCCGCTGTTCACAGTCGCCACCATCTTGTCCGCGACGTCCTGCCCGCGCACCTGCGGCGAAAGAAGGCAAATGGTCAAAGTAGAAAGGCAAAAGGGGAGAACGAAAGCGAGCAGTCGCTTCTCGCGCTTAATCCCGAACGCTCCGTTTTCTCTCATCATACTTACGCCTTTTCCCTTTCCGACTTCTTCAGAACGCCCTGGTGAAGCGGAAGTGTAGCTGGCTGCGCTTGGGGCGGAAGACGGCCTCGCCGCCGCCCGATTGCGGAATCAGGAACTCCGGCGGGTTAAGCAGCCACCCGTAATCGACCGAGAGCGTGCCGCCGAGCGGCGTCTTGATGCCAAGGCCCAGTCCGACCGTGTGCGTCCACTTCGAGCGCAGATTGTGAGCCCTGATGCGATCCGCACGCGCCAGGTTCGGGTCGTCCTCCGCGGGGCTGTCGTTGCGTCCGAAGAGGTCGCCCACGCGACGAAAGACGTTGCCGCCGTCGTAGAACGGAATCACCTGGAACACTTTCGTCAGGGGGGTGCGCGCCTCCAGATTGACGACCGCGAGGGCGTTGCCGCCGACGGGGACCGTGAACGGGTCAAGCTGTATGGGCTCGCCCTTGTTGTTACGGAAGACGCCGCAGCCCGCCGGCACCGAATCCTCCAGGAAACATTCGGGCACGACGGCGCGTGGCCCAGCCTCCTCGAAGTTGAAGCCGCGCAAAGTGGTCGAGCCCCCGGCGAAGAACCTTTCGCTAATCGGCATCGTCCGGTCAACGTCGTCTATGATGTTGTCTCCATTGCGGTCGCGCGGGTTGAAAAGATTGGCGAGCCCGAGCGTGACGTTTCCGGCGAGCACGGTCCCGCGCGCCCGTTGAAGTTTGTAGTAGCGGCGATAGTTCAACTGGAACTTGTTGAAGGAGAGGTTGCCGCCAAGCTGGCGCAGTGCCAGCGAGTAGTCGAGCGTCAGGAAGTCGCCGCGCTGCGTGTCGAACTGGCTGTCGCGCGTGTCGCGGACGAAAGTCGCGCCCAGGCGAGAGAGCCGTATCGCGCGGTCCGGCCTCAGGATCGAAGCGATGAGCAGGCTGTTGATGTTGTAGAGCCGCACGTCCTCGTAGCTGTAGCGCAGGAACAGAATGCTCCGCGTCTTGCGGTCAAGCAGGCGCTGCGTCTCCGCGTTGAGGGTGAAGCGATTGATGGTCGGCTCGCCCGCCGGCTGGCCGAATTCGTCAATCGGGTTGCCGTCCTCGTCCAGCCGCTGCACGATGCCGAAGCTCCCGCGGTCGATGGTCGAGCGGAAGAAGCGCGTGACGGTCGTGTCGCGCTGGTACTGTGCCGAAAGCGCCAGCGGGGCGAACTGGTTGTCGCCATAGCGGCGGAAGCGCGGGTCCAGGTATTCGAGGCGCACGAGCTGCTGGCGGCGACTGGCGCGAACGCGAAACGCCCCCTGGCGAAGCTGCCCGAACATGTTGAGGTTGCGTATGTCGAAGAAGCCGAGCGGGCCATTGTCCGTCGAATAGCCGCCGCCGTAACGCATCTCGCGCGGCTTTAACTCCTCGACATCGATGATTACGTCCCGCTTCTTAAAGCCGGAGGCGGTCTCGCCCGCGGGCTCCGTCCGGATGATGACCTGACGGAAGACATCCGTCGCGTAGAGAGCGCGCTCGCTCTCTGTCAACTGGTCGGCGCGCAGCACCTCGTTCTCTCTGAGCGGGATGGCATCGAGGATGGCTTCCCGCTTCGTGCGGATGTTGCCGTTGACGAAGATGCGGTTGATGATTACTTTCTCGCCCTCGTTCGTGATGGTGTAGACGACGCGCACGCGCTCCTCGCGCGTCCCGTCGGCCAGGGTGACTCCAGGCAACTCTACGAAGGAGAATTCGAGAAGCGCGCCGACGTAGCCGTCGCTCGCGTAGCGGCGGAGAATCCTATCGCCGTCGGCCCGCGCCTGCGAGCGCGAGAAGGGCTCGCCCTCGGCCGTGCGGAAGCAGGGCGTAAAATCGTTGGCGTCGAAACGAGTGGCGCAGCGCTCGCGCCCGCCCTCTTCGACCTCCGCGCGCAGGCGCGAGTCCGTATAAAGCTTGTTGCCGCGAATCTCCACGCTGGAGATGCGCGTCCGCGGTCCTTCCTCGACGACGAAAGTGATAATCAGATTTTCGCCCTCGATGGAGACGCCCTGCCTGACGGTGACGACGGCGCGGCGATAGCCCAAATCCTGCATCCGCGCTGTCACAGTGCGCCGGTCCTGCTCCAGCAGCTCGCGGCTGGTGTAGCCGCGCCCGTAGCCTAGAAGGGGGATGAAGCCGAGCGCGTTGGCCGTCTGCGTCCGCAGCTCTTCCTCCACGTCCTCAATCTTCAGCTCGTCCGTCCCCTCTATGCGAATGTCCGTCAGCTTGAAGCGCCGCCCGCGCTCGACATCGTAGACCACCTTGACGGTGCGCCCGGTCAAATCCTTCGGGTTGAGGTTCTCGCACATCTCCGGCGTGCCGTTCATAGGGTCGTTGGGAACAACGGCCGGCGTCACCGTGCAGATTCTCGTTATCTCCGCGAAGAAGTAGCCGTTCTCCTGAATCTTGTTACGCAGCCTGCGCTCGCCCTCGACGATGGCCGAGATGTCTATGTTGCCCTCGCGCTTGATGGGTAGAAGCTCGCGCAGGGTCTTCTCTTTGAGGCTGTAGTTGTTGACGGCGACCTCGACCTTCGGGCCGATGCCGCCCGTGAGCGTGATGGTGACGCGGTTGGTCTCAGGGTTCAGCGAGAAGCGCTCGTCGTCTAGCTGCGGCGCGAGGTAGCCTTTCGCGATGATGGCCTGGCGGACGCGGTTGATGTCTTCGCCAAGCGCCGTGCGCGTGAAGGGCGCGCCCGGTTGCAGGGTCAGCTTGGGACGCACTTCCCCGTCGTCAAAGCCAGCGATGCGGATGTCGAAGGCTTCGACGCGCGCCTGCTCGTTCGGCTCCACGTCGAAGAGCACGATCTGGCGCGTGCCGGTCGGGTCCTTGGGGTCGCGCACCTGCGTGTAAGTGACCTCCGCCCGGTAGAAGCCTTTGTCGCGCAGGTAGGCTTGAATCAGGTCGGCGTTGTTTCTAAGAACCTGTTCAGTCAGGGCCGCGCCGGGCTCCAGCATGTTGAGGCGCGAGCGCATCTCGTCTTCCGAGATGGGAGAGTCTGGCGCGGAGTGCAGGCCCAGCTTGACCTCGCCGACACGCACCTGCCGCCGGACGACGAAGCGCACGCAGAGCGCGCTTGCTCCCTGCGCCGCTGCCGGGCGACACCCTTCCGTCACCTCGACGCGGGCGTTCGAGACCAGCCCCGAATCGAAGAGCGATTGCAGGGACTCGCGCACGCGCACAGCCGCGTAGGGCGCGCCCTCCGCGACACTCAAAAGCGAGCGGAACTCCGCCTCGGCGGCGGCGTCTCGCGGGCTGCCTTCGATTACGACTTCGAGCGCCGTGATGATGCGCCCTTCGTAATCGCCCGTGTCCGGCGCGGCCGAGGCCAGGCACGGGAAGGCCGCGAGAGCCGCGACGAGCGTGAGATGGAAAAGGAGACGAAGCTTCAACCTTGTAATCAGTGGTCAGTGGTCGGTGGGCAGTGGCCAGTAAAAACAGTTGTCTTTAACTGGCCACCGGCCACCGACCACTGACCACTGCGTTTTCAAAATCTCTTCCTCAGCCGAATCTCGAAGCTGAAGTTGTCGTTGCGCGAGCTAAAACCTGTGGTGCTGCCCTGCTCATACTGGGCGACGAAGGAGAGGCGATTCGAGACGCGATACTCCACGGCCAGCACCTGGTTCTGGTTCCCGGTCACGTTAGTCGAATAGGTGATCGAGAGATTCTTGTTAATCTGCCGCCCGACGGTCAAGCGCGCGGTCGGGCTCTCGCCGCCACGGCCTGCTATCAGCGGGTCAATCTCAAAGCGGTTCAAGCCGAAGAGCTTGTCCGTGGCCCGGCGGGCCGGGGCCGAGATGAGACTTTCGGTCAGGAGGCTCGCCGCCGTCCCGAGCCCGGACTGTGCCAGGGCGGACGTGCCCGTCTCACCTGTCGCCAGCTCGCCGTTCAAAATCAGAGAGACCACGTCGGCCTGCGGCAGCGCCGGGTCCGAGCGCACGTTGACGGACGGCTGCGTGAGCGGTCCGTTGATGGCGACGATCACGTCGTAGCCCTGCACCTCCGCCTCCGCCTGAATGTTGATAATGGGATCGGCGTCCAACTGTCCGGGCAGATCAATCGTGGCGCGCTGGATTTCGTAGCGCTTGTTGCGGAAGGTGATCGTGCCCGTCGTGGCCGTGATGCGCCCGGCGACAATCGGCTCTTTGACCGGCCCGTTGACGCGCAGGGAGACTGAGCCGACCGTCTCGGCCAGATTGTTTCGGATGATGAGCGCGTCGCGCCCCTCTATGCGCAAGTCCTGGAACTGCGCCGTGGCCGCCAGGGCGAACTCCCCGCCCTGCTCTATGAGGGCCTCGCGGCGGCGGTTGATTAAATCCTCCAGCAGGATGTCCTCGGTGTATTCGGCGCGGCGCAAATTAATCGAGCCCGAAATGACTGTGGCGATCTGCTGGCCGCGCGTCGCCGTCCCACGGAAGTCCAAATCCACGTCCGCCGTCGAACGGAAGTTCTCAGGATAGGGAACAGTCACGTCGTCGCCGCGGACGTTGAACTGGAAGCGCGAGAGCGCCAGCCCCGAAATCAGGGCACCGCCCGTCACGGAGACGCGCCCGCCGCCCAGCACGCCCGTCAGGGAATCAATCTGCGCCTGGTTGTTGTTAAAGCGGACTCCGCCCTTGACGTTGGAGATGGTCAGACGCTCGTCGGCGATGAGCACGGACATGGAGGCGTTGTTGAGCGACGCCGTGCCGTTGATGCGCGGCTCCTCGTAGGTTCCGGCCACTCGCACATTGGCCTCTGCCGAGCCGTTGAGGAAGAGGTCTGGCGAGAGCCCCTTCAAAATTCTGAGGTCTATCTTGCCGTCCACGGTCAGGCTCTGCGCCACGCCGGGTGCGAGCGCCAGCGTTCCTCCAAACAGCACGTTCGTATTCGTCCCAGTAAATTGTGTCCTGGTGAAAGTGACCTGGTTCGTGGAGAACTCCACGATGAGCGGCTGCACGGCCGTCAGCCGTATGTCTTCGACCTGAACCGTCAGGTCTGTAAAGTTGGCCGTCCCCTTGAGGCCGGCCAGAGTGTATCGGTCTCCGAGCTTTTCATCCTCGACGAAGAGGTCGCCCTCCGCCCGAAGTGTGCCAGTCGCGCGCCCGGTCACGCGCACGTCCGGGTTGTTGAGAATGATCGTCAGGAGTTGCGTCAGGTCTGCGTTCGTCAGCGTCGTCTCAACCGTCGTCCTCAGGTTCTTCGTGCCGAGGTCAACGCGGGCCGCCACCACCTGCTGCTGCGAGCCGAGCAGGCCGGTCGTGAAGCTGATGTTGAGCTGCCTGTTCTCTGTGCGCCCGGTGAGCGTGAGCGGACCAGCCGCGCGCCCGTTAATCTTCACGTCGCGCCCCGCGCCGTCGAAAGTGACGTTGAAGTTCGAGAAGTCTTCTTCCGTCAGCACGCCCTTTATGCTCGCGTTCAAGTCGGCCGTGCCCGTGATGTTGGGAATCCCTCCGGCCTTCGGGGCAAACGCGGCCAGGCGCTCGATCTGTATGCCGACGGCTTCGGCCTGAATGTCAACGGCCCTGTTGTTCGTGTCGTAAGTGCCGTGGGCAGTGACGCGGCCCGCGTCCAGTTGCGCGACGACGGAGTTGAGGTTGACGATAGAGCCCTGGAAGGTGGCAAGGGCCGTGATGCTCTCGAAGGGCTCGCCGCCGATGCTGCCGCGCGAGAAGCGTAGGTCCGCATTACCGCTCATGGCGCTCGGGATTCCCCTGATATTGATGGTGCCCGAAAGGTCGGACCTGATTTCGCCAAGCTGTGCCAGTTGCGGGTTGAGCGCCGAAAGCGCCGCGGCCAGGGTGCCAGCGTCGGCGCGCTCCAATGTGGCATCCACGGAGGCGCTCCCCGCGCCCTCCTTGAGCGGGACGGTTAAAGCGAACTGCACCCCGCCGCCATCGCGCTCTGTCAAGCGCCCGTCCGTCACACGCACCTCGTCCGGCGTCGAGCTGATTTGCGCGGAGAGCGAGCCCAAATCGCGCCCGTTCATCAGCAGCGAATCGAGCGAGGCGCGCCCCTCCACGCTCGGCTCCTTCAATCGTCCGCGCACCGTGCCGTCGAAAGCGAGCTTTCCGGCAAGCTCCACGTTCCCCTTTTGCAGCCAGTCGTCCACCTCGTTGAAGAGGCCCGTGCTCAGCAGGAGGCGCTGCAACTCCGCGGCGTCGCTTGAGGCGAGGTGGAGTTGCAGGTTCGACTCGTCGCGGTCAACCGAGAATCGCCCGGCGGCGTTCAATTCGGAGGCGGGCGTGCGCAAGTTGGCCCGCTCAATCTCAAAGAGACCGTTGGTGGCGCGCAGCGCGACCTCACCGTTGACGGGCGTGCGCCCGGTCGCGTCGTTGCCCGTCTCGGCGTTTATCTCCAGGCGCGCCGTCCCGTTCGCCGCCCCCAGGTTCGTTTCCGGGAACGATAGATTGGCTGTGCCAGTCGCTTTGCCCGTAATCAGGATGGGACGCGCCGTCAGCGTCGCTATCAGGCTCCCTATGTCCAGATCGCTGAACTGGGCGTCCACGTGTGATTGGCCGCGCCGGACGGTGCTGACTGTAGCGTCGCCGGTGGCGCGCCCGCCCATGATGTTGGCGTCGAAATTGTCCAGGCGCACTTCGCTGTTGGTCGCCACCAGAGCGGCACGCGCCGAGCCCAGGTTGATTTGCCCTAGGACGCCGCCACCGAGGCTCAAGTCGCCGCTCAGGCGATAGCGCCCGCTCGGCTCGACCACGAAGGCGGGGCGGCCCAGCCGAACATTGTCAACGCGCCCACCCGGAAAATCCTTGCTCGCCGTGAGCGTCACCGTGCCGGCGTTGATGTCGCCGCTGGTGCCTTCGTAACGGCCGCTCTCGTAAATGCTGAGCCGCACGCCCGCGATGTTCAGGCTCCCGACTTTCGCGCCCGAAGCCACGACGCCCCCGACGCGCAGACTGTCCGTCTCGACGTTCGTCACGTTACCGCGCGAGACGATGCTCAGGTTGTTGGCCGCGAGCCCGTCAACACGCGCCCCCGTGGAGGTAATCGTGCCCGTCCTGACGCTCGCGACCGAAGCGGTCGTCACGTTGTTCTCGGTCCGGCCGCGCACGCCAGTGGCTTGTAGATTGTTGAAGCTCGCGTCCTGTGCCAGCAGGCGACCGACCTGAACGCTCGCGGCGGAATAGGTCAGCACCTCGTCGCGGGATTCGGCAGTCGCGTCCGAGACGATGAGACCCGTGACCGACCCGGAAGGATGGCGCGCGGCCCCCGCTCGCAAATCGCCCAGCCAGCGAAAGTCCGTGCCGGTGCCCATCACCTTGCCCGTCAACTGCACTGCGTTGAGCTGAAAGTCGCCCGCCGCCAGAAGCTCCGCGACGGCGCGGCCGTTGACCTCGTAGCTCTTGCCCTCGCCGCGCCCCTGCCCGGTCACTCTCAGGGCTTGCAGGCGCACGCCGTCCGCGGCGATTCCGTCCGCCCTGACCTCGCCGTCAATCTGGTAACGCGAGCCTTCGCCCGTGACGGTCCCGGTGATCTGGCTCGCGCCGCGCAGGGTCGCACCCGTTTGCAGGATGTCGGACGCCTGCGTCAAATCCACGGTCGAGTTGACGTTCATCCGGTAGCGCAGGTTTCGCCAGTCGTCCATCACGCCGCTCAGGTGCGCCTCGGCGACGGGTGAGCGCAACACCAGTTCTTCAATCTCGGCGCGGGTCTGATTGAGGCGGCCACGGGCCGTGATGTCCACAGGGTTCACGGGACGGCCGTTGTAGACGAAGGTCGAGGCGGTTGAAGAGAACGTGACGCGGTTCATGCGGCTCTCTTCCGGCGCGTTCGGGTCGTCGGGCGCGATGGTGGCGACGATGTTGCGCGCTTCGCCGGAGATGTCGTAGCGCTCGTCGCCGTAGTGGACGACGGCGTTATTGAGATGGATGTTGGCGGTCGAATAGGAAAAGAGTATGCGCGCGTTCGGGTCCGGCGGCGGCAGGTGCAGGTTGCGCCAGTTGGAGTTGCCCGCTTCGTCGAACTTGACCCAGAGTTCCAGACCGTCCACCTGCAAGTCCTGTAACTTCACGTCGCGGCGCAGGCTGATGCTGTACAGATCGTCGATGCGAACGGCGGCGAGGATGCGGTCAATCTTCCCGAGCTTCTCTCCCGTCGTCTGGTCGTAAAGCTCTATCTCGCGCATCTCGACCGTGCGCGGGCCAAAACGAGTCTCGAAATGTTTTATCTCGGCACGGATGCCGTACTGGCTGAGCGTGCTTTTGACCTGGTTGGCGATGTAGCGATCAATGTAGCCGAGCCGGTAGGCGATGACGATGGCGAGGACGAGCAGGACGAAGGCGACGGCGATGGCGAGCGTGGCAAACAAGGCGTTGCGGCGCGTCAGAAAACGGCGACGCCTGCCCTGCGGCGTTTTGGGCTCCGGGCGGTCTGCGTCGCGCTCGGCTGCGGCCTCAGCCGCGGGCGGCAAAGGCCGGTCGGTCTCCGACTGGAGCGCGGCTTGGACTTCCTTCTTTTTTTCCCCTGGCGACGAAGAAGGAGATTGCTCGTCGCGGTCGTCAACAGGCATAAGGCAGTTTTGAGTTTTCTGTTTTCAGTTTTCAGTCCGCGGTCTTCTAGTTCTCAGTTCATAGTTTGAAATTCAAACTGAAAACTGAAAACTAAGAACTGAAAACTGCGTTCGCGGGAGAGCCAAGCGGCACGTTGCCGACTACTTCGAGGTCGAAACCTTCGAGCGCTGCGACCCTGGGGGGATGGTTCGTCAGCAACAGGATGCGGCGCAGCCCCAGCTCGTGCAGAATTTGCGCGCCGACGCCGTAGTCGCGGTTCGCGCCGTAACCCGTCTCCAGGCTCGCGTCCTGAAGGCTCAGTTCGCGCTCCTGCATCAGGCTGTAAGTTTTCAACTGGTGGACGAGGTCCAGGTTGTGCTCGCGCTGTCGCAGGTACAGGATGACGCCCCGGCCCGCGGCCGCGATTTTTTCCAGAGAAGTCTGGAGCTGAAAGCCCGTATCGCCGATGAGCGAGCCGAACATGGCGAACGTGACGTTCTCCGTGTGGACGCGCACCAGGACGGGCTCCGGCCCGGTCACGTCGCCCATGACCATCGCCAGGTGGACTTCGCCGTTGATGACGTTCTCGAAGGCAACGGCACGAAAGCGCCCGTAGACCGTCTGGATTTCGGTCTCGGCGGCGCGCCGCACCAATGTCTCTTTGCGAATGCGGTAGCGCACAAGGTCCGCGACCGAGATGATTTTCAGGTTGTGCAGGCGCGCGAACTCTTCCAGCTCGGGCAGCCGCGCCATCGTCCCGTCCGGGTTCATGATCTCGCAGATGACGCCCGCCGGATAAAGCCCGGCGATGCGCGCCATGTCCACGCTGGCCTCGGTCTGGCCGGGGCGGACCAGGACGCCGCCAGTGCGTGCGCGCAGGGGGAAGATGTGGCCTGGGCGCGCCAAATCTTGCGGGCGCGTCTTCGGGTCTACGGCCGTCAGGATGGTCGTCGCGCGGTCGGCGGCGGAGATGCCTGTCGTCACTCCCTTGCGGGCTTCGATAGAGACGGTGAAGGCCGTGCCGAGAAAAGAGGTGTTGTCGGCAACCTGCATCGTCAGGTGCAGGTCGTCGCAGCGCTCTTCCGTTAACGGCATGCAGATGAGGCCGCGCGCGTGGGTCGCCATGAAGTTGATGATTTCGGGCGTGACTTTCTCGGCGGCGCAGACGAGGTCGCCCTCGTTCTCACGGTCCTCGTCGTCAACGATAATAATCATGCGCCCGTCGCGAATGTCGGCGGCGGCGTCTTCAATCGAGGCAAAAGGCATCAAGGCTTACTCGACTAGAGATTCAGGGAGAACTATCACCGGCTATGTTACCCGAAAGCCTCTTTTTTTGCGACTGGCAATGTGAGTGGGGATATACAAAATAGCCAGGGGCAGAGCGAACGAAGTTTGCGTCGCCCCTGGCTTTCATATTTGACCCCTTCGGGGTCTAAAGCATATTCGACCTCTTCGGGGCCTTCTTCGGGGTCTAAAGACGGCCTTTCTTTTCCTATCTTTTTCTATTCACGATTTACCATTGACGATTTACGGCTTTCACGGCCCGAAGCGCTGGCGGTACTCGGCGGAGTTGACGAAGCCGCTGATCATCCCTCGATAGTCTCCGCCCGTCTCGTTCATAATCCTGATCCACTCCAGGTAGAGCACGTCCGGGTCGCGCCTCAAATACCCGAAGTACTGCATCACCACGAACGCCTCGTTGTAGAACTTCTGGTAGACCTCCACGCTCTCGGCAATCAGTCGCAGCACCTGGCCGCGCGTCCGTTTGCCCGCCCCCAGGTCGTCAATCAACTGCTGCCTGTTAGAAAGACTGATTCCGGCCGTGTTCAGGAGCGCGTTGACGTAGGCCGCAGGGTCCGTCAAAGAGTCGTACCTTGTCTTAAACTCCTGCCGGTTCATGAACTCGTTGACGAAGGCCGTGCGATTGGCCTCCAGTTGTTCCGCGGAGAGAAAGCCGCTCACGCGGGCTATGTCCGGCATGAACTCACTGTAGCGCGGGACGCGGCCGAGCGCCGCAGGGTAGAAGCGGTAGACGAAGTAGCCGCGCGATTGAAACTCCTCACTTCGGAAGAAGGCGGCGGAGACTTCGATCCGGTCGCAGGGCTGGGCGACAGTCGTTCCACAATTGTTGAGGATGTCCTGCCAGCCCTGATAGCCCGCCGGGTCCGGCTCTCTGCCCAGGAAATCTATGTAGTGCTGGCGGACGAAGAAGGCCGTATGGTCTACAGGATTCTCGCCCGTCGCGGCGTCGTTGTCGTTGATGATGACGGTGGCTGTCGTGTTCATGCCGAGCTGTGCGCCGCTCGCCTCACTCAAAGTGATGACCAGACTCTCGGCCCCTTCGGCCAGCGCGTCGTCCACCAGAGGGATGTAGATGGTCTTTGAGGTCTCGCCCGCATTGAAGCGGAGTGTGCCGGTCGTCGTCGCGTAGTCGCAGCGTGAGGAGGCGATGCCGTTGACGGCGCTGCACGGGCTTAGGCCCGCGCCGTCCGACGTGGCGTAGTTCACCGTGACTTCCGGCTGCGAATTATTCGTGCGCGTGACCGTGAGGCTCGCCCGCCCTTCGCCTTCGCTCACGCTGCGGGTCGCATCCGCCAGGTTGATTAAAGGCTGCGCGGGGGCTAGAGCGTTGAGCGCCGCGTAGACGTTAAGCTTGCCGTAACCGAAGCGCTCGTGCCAGCCCGCTCCCCCTGTGAACGCGTCGCGCGTGGCCGTGGACTTAATTACCTCTTTGATTTGGTCACTCGTGAGGTTCGGGTTCGCCTCGAAAAGAAGCGCGACTGCGCCCGCCACGACGGGCGCGGCGGCGCTCGTCCCGCTCGCGCTGACGTGGGAAGGGCTGTCCGGGGCGAGCGGCGCGACGATGCTTGTGCCGGTGGAGGATTTCGCGGAGTAGATGGAAGAAGCGGGCGCGGTGATGTCCGGCTTCTCACGTCCGTCCGCGGTCGGCCCTGTGCCAGTATAGGAGGCGTAGTCTCCTATCTCGCGGTTGCCGGGGCGCGTCACGAAGCCGCCGACCGTGATGGCGGCGCGCGCCGTGGCGGTCGAGCTGAGGCGGCGCGAGCCGTCAACGTAGCTGGTGAATCTGCCGCTCTCTATCCAGGCGTCGAAGTGGCCGTTCGAGACCGACCCGGCCTCCAGAATTACTTGCCAGGTGCGGGTCGGCGTCGAGCCAAGATTCGCCGCCGGGCTTTTGAAGAAGATGGCGACGGCCTTCTGGTCGTTCTGCGGGTCCGCGTCGCGCTTGTCGTCCAGGCTGTTGTAGATGTCTACGTATTGATTGCTCGTCGGGACCTGGTTCGTGGTGTAAGGGACCGGGCCAATTTGTAAACCGTCCGGGCGAATCAGGGTCACGGTCAGGTTGGCCGTGCGCGCGTAAGAGAGTCCGAAGAAGACGGGCGAAGTCCCTGCGCTCGCGCTGACATCAAGCACGGTGGCGGAGCCAGCTTGTAGGTCTCCGCTCGCGTGTACGTCCGAGTTGCCATAGTTGCCAGTCGAGACGCAGAAGGCGCGGCCAGGCCCGCCGCCGACCACCTCGTCAATCGCCCTCTCCTGATCCATTGTGCCGTCGTGCGAGCCGACGTTCGTGCCGAGGCTCATGTTGATGACGAAAGGCTTGCCCATCTCCGTGGCCGTCTGCTGGACGAACTTCATGCCGTTGATGATGTCGCTGTTGGTGATGCCGCCCGCGCCTGTGTTGTCGCGGCTGACCTTGACGATGACCAGGTCCGTCTCCGGGGCCATTCCCGCATATTTGCCGGGAACTGGGCCGGCGAGGCCGTTGCCGGCCGCAATCGCCGCCGTGTAGGTGCCGTGGCCGTGCTTGTCCCTCTCCTTGACCGTGTCGGAGTTCTGGGCGGTCGTGGCCGGAAGCTGGAGCGCGCTGTTGATGTCGGCTTCCGTGTAGAGGTGGCCGATGGGGGCGGACGCGCCCGGCAGGACGTAGTTCCAGCCCGGGTCAGGTGCCTGCTGGCCGTAAAGGGTCATGTCGAGCAGAGCCTTGATGCGCGTCTGGCGACCGTCTGTGCCAGGGACTGTGAAGTCGGCGTGGCGAAAATCAATTCCGGTGTCGATGACGCCGACGATGACGCCCCGTCCGGTCTGCGCGACCTGGCGTGTGCCGGCGGGGCTGTCTACGCCGACGGCCTGGCGTGCCAGGTCGTTGGTCGGGTAGGAATAGGTAGCGGCGGAGATTTTCATGACGGAGGGGAGCGCGGCCAGTTCATGAAGCCTGCCGATTTCCGTCTCGACGGTGGCGACGCTGCCCGTGGTTGCGCCGACCCGAAAGCCTGCCCGCCTTAACTCTTCGGCGCTTTGGCCCGCCAGCCTGACGGTGAGACTCAAGCTGACAGAGCCGTCCGGGGTGCGACTGACTCCCGCCAGGCGCGAGACGCTTCCGACTTCGGAGACTTCTACCTCCGCCCTCTCGCCCGCGCCCGCCTCGACAGGTTGATTCCGGCCCGCGAGGCGGTCGGCGAGGCTCGCGCGCCGGACGGTCTGAAGGAGCGGGTCCGCTTTGGCGGCGAGGAGCGCGTCCGCGTCCACAGTCCCGGCGACTTGCTGGGCGCGGACATTTAACGGGAGCGGTGCGAGGCCGAGCAGAGTGGCGAGGCAGAGGGCCAGCGCGAATCGAAAGCGGCGCGGAAAGGAGATGTTACGAGAGCTATTCTCAATTGAGCGCGGACGTGTGGGATTAATCGAGGCCATAAGGATTGAGTTCTCCTGTTTGACGAAATTGGTCAGGGGCTGTTTGTGCGCCTTTCCTGCCGGTCGGGGAGAGAAAAGCCTTTGCGCGAGCTATTAGAGGATTAATCGAATGAGAAGTCGCCCGAAATTAAAGAACCGGACGTCCAGAATCGTATCTTCGGACGTCCGGGCGGCTCTCTCTTAAAAATCGGGTGGGGTTTGAAGACTTCAGTCGCGGCTAGTGAGCAGCATTCATAGCTTTCCTGAATTCTGAAGGGGTCGTGTTGGTGTACTTCTTAAAGATGGCGTTGAAGGAGGATTTGGAGTTGAAGCCGACCTCTTCGGCGATGGCCAGGACAGTGTAGTGCTGCCGCTTCGGGTCGAGCAGTCTCCTTTTGGCCTCTTCGACCCTGTAGCTGTTGATGAAGTCGGAGAAGGACTGGTTGAGCCTCTCGTTGATGACTTGCGAGAGGTGCTGGGCCGGAATCGACAATCGCTCCGCCAGCTTCTGAAGCGTCAACTCGCCGTCAAGGTACGGCTTCTCTTCCTCCATCAAGCGAAGCAGCTTCTCCAGATACCTGTCGGACCTCGCGGGCAAGAGCGTGGACTTTTCGTACTTCTTCGCCGCGGGCTGTGGCTCTTCGGCGAGCTTTTGCACCGGGGGCCTGCTCAACTGCATGTAACCCATCGCGTACACGAGCAGGGAGCCGCCAAAGGGCACCAGTAGATTCGTTGACCCGCTTTGATCGAGCGTGTAGCGCAGGAGCGCGCCCGTCCAGAGGAGTAGAGAGGCCGTCACGAAAAAGCGCACCTGGAAGAGGACGTGCTTACCGTGTTCCGAGTTCCTATCGGCCGAGCGCGAATATTTGACGAGCGTGAGAGTGATGAGAATCAGGTAGACCAGAAATTGCAGGATGAACATCCCTGAGCGGAAGTAATACCAGGCCCCCAGGGAGTCTTCGTAATACTCGGCCGTCAACTGCTGGAGTTTCAGTGCGCCGCTCTGGAAATAGTAAGGGATTAAGTAGAGCAGGCAGAGAACGAAGGGGACAAAATGTAGCCAATCTCTCTTTTCCAGCCTCTCCCTACGGGAAGTCAGCGCCCTGATGTATAGAAACAGGAGCGGGCCGGCGAGAAAGACGAAAGGGTGATGCACGCGGCTTAAGTGCGGGTAGAGGAAAACGTAGTTCGTCGTGAGCAGGACCGCTCCGCCCACCACGATTGAGATGGTGATGGTCATCGCCGCCATCAGCCGGTTGGCGAACCTGTTGCCCCGCTTCATGGAGAGGAGCGCCACCGTCATCAGTAAACCCTGAGCAACTCCCAAGAGATTCAGAACGGCGAGAAGATTAAGTGCGGGTGCCATGCGGCAAAAACGACTCCTGAAACAACTGCTTCAATGCGGCTTGATTAGAAAGAGGTTGACGCTGTGGAAATCCTAAGGCCCTTGCTCTGACGACTCCAATTTCAGTGAGCTTCGGCAGGCGTTATGTTACCCGAAAGCTTAGGTTTTTGCGACCGGCAACTTCGGACTACAAGTGAAGGGGCAGGGATTTAGACCCTGCCCCTTCGAGTTAGCGGATTTGATGGGGATGGTTACTTTTTCCCGAAGCGAAGGACGAGGCCGAAGGCCAGGCGACCGTGGTTCTCAGCTTCGCCGAAGAAGCGCGTCCGCAGGTAATCGAGCTGGAAGGCGCGGACGGCGACGCGGTCGTTGACGCGAACATCCAGGCCGCCGCCCACGACGAAACTAAAGCCCGTGTCGGAGAAGAAAAACCTCTGGCCGAAGCCTGAGAGATCCGTCTCCAATTTCGAAGCTCCGAAGAGCGCGTGCGCAAAGGGCGTCACTCTTTTGCGGCGAACAGAAACGCGCGGCCCGAACAGGTAGGAATGAGCGCGCTGCCTCTCGTCAAATCCGTCTTCGTCAATCGAGCCCCCGTAGTGGCCGCTGAAATCCGCGACGACCCCGAACCAATCATTGACGTTTCCCGTCACAGAAGCGTTCCACCCGTGGAAATTTCCCCCGGCGTAGGAATAGCCGCCGAACACTTCCACCCGAGGGGTCTCCTGTCCCGCCGCCTGGAGCCGCAACAGCAGGAGTAACGCGATCATGAAAATAGCTTTCCTCATCTCAACACTCTCCTTCGTCTTTACAGAGTCGAAACACAAGCGGGGAGAGATTGCTGCCGGGGAGAGGAGGCGGTTTGCCGTTTCGTCGAAGACTGAAAAAGCAGACCGCCCCTGGCACGCTGCGTAGATACAGATTTTTCTTCAGGCAATCGCCCTGATATGCGAATCGGCACGTCCTGAATCACAATTCGGGACGTGCCGGTGGGCCTTATAGAGGATTTTGGAGCGGGAGAATTCCCCGGATGCTCCTAACTTGCGCCGTTGCCGTTGGCGGCTTTCCTGAACTCGGAAGGAGTGGTGTTGGTGTACTTTTTGAAGACGGCGTTGAAGGCGGATTTAGAGTTGAAGCCGACGTCTTCGGCGATGGCCAGAATCGAGCAGTGTTTCTTCCGGGAATCAAGCAACTGGCGCTTGGCTTCTTCCACGCGATAGGTATTGATGAACTCGGTAAAACTCTGGTTCATTCGCTCGTTAATCGTCTGTGAGAGGTGCGGCGCGGGGACCTTCAACCTCTCGGCCAGCTTCTGAAGCGTCAGCTCGCCATCCGTGTAGGGTTTTTCAGTCGCCATCACGTCGAGCAGTCGCTTGAGATACCTCTCGGACCTATCGGGCGTCAGGTTGGAGCGTTCGTACTTCTTCGCGGACGGAAGGTCGTCCATCTCCGGCCATTCCGATCTTCTCAAACCGAAATAGGCCATCGTGTAAACAATCACGGTCGCCCCCAGAGGGAGGACCAGGTTCGTGTATCCCATGTAGGCTGGGAGGCTGACGTCAACCAGGTAGCGAAGAATGGCGACCACCAGCAGGGCCAGAAACGAGATGACCATGAAACGCGCCTGGAAAAGAATCGCCTTTTCCGCTGGAGAGCTTTCCCGCTGGACCTTCCTTGAGAATTTGACCAGCAGAAGTACGACACAGGTCAGGTAGCCGGCCGCCAGAGGTAAGGCGAAGGCAGCCCGCAGGTAGTACCACCGGGCGTATTCGAGGGAGTTGAAGTTGTCTAGCTTATACTCGCTCGTGTGCGCGTAATATGGAATCAGGTAAAGGGCGCAGAGAACGAAGGGGGCGAAGTGCAGCCAATCCCTCTTCTCCAGATTCTTTCTGGTGAGCAGAGTCCTGATGTAGAGGTAGAGCAGCGGCGCGGCTAGGAAATCAAACGGGTGGTGAACGCGGCTTAAGTGCGGGTAGAGGTCTATGTAGTGTGTGGTGATGAGAATGTTGCCGCCGATCATGACGGCAATCGTAAAGGCGAAGGCGGCGAGCAGGCGATTCGCAGTCCTGTGGCCGCGCTTGAGGCTGACCAGCGCCACGGCCAGCAGCAGCGCCTGCGCAGCGCCCAGGACACTTACGATGATGGGTAGATTAAAAGAGGGACTCATCCGGGAATTTCCGATTAGAAGCGCCGCGCGAATCTTTAAGTTTAGGAGAGACGAAGACCGTCCGGCGACGGTCTTTATTTATAGCCGAGTTCCTCAAGCTTTTCGAGCGTCAGCGACGAACGCTCCTCGCCTTTCATGTTCGTCGAGACGGTCAGGATGCGCTCGACGTACTTGGCTATGATGTCCGCTTCGAGGTTGACCTCGTCGCCTGGGCGCAGGTGCGAAAGGTTCGTCACCTCCCACGTCTTCGGAATCACGGCGATCTCGAAATACTCTTCCGCGAGCCCGGCCACGGTCAGGCTGATGCCCTCGACCGAGACAGAGCCCTTGAAGACCAGGTAGCGGGCCACTTCCGGCGGGTAAGCGATGCGGACGGTCCAGGAGCCGCCGTGCTCCGTCGCTCCTAGGAAACGCCCGCGCGCATCGACGTGCCCCTGCACGATGTGGCCGCCCAGCCGGGTAGCGGGCGTGACTGCGCGTTCCAGATTGACGACCGAAGCAGGGCGCAGCCGGCCGAGCGTCGAGCGCTGCAAGGTCTCCGCGGAGCCGTCCGCCGCGAAAGAATCCCCACGCACATCGATCGCCGTCAGGCAGACCCCGTTGACGGCTATGGAATCCCCTTCGCGCGTCCCCTCCATCACCGCCCGCGCCTCTATCACGAGGCGCACTCCCTCGCCGCGCTTTTCAACGCTTTGCACGCGACCGAGTTCTTCGATGATTCCGGTGAACATAAACTTGAGAAATTGGCCCCGCCAGATTGTAACACCTAAACATCACGCACTCCGACCCTGACGAACCCTACTGAGATGAGGATGGCCGGTTGGATGAGTTGTCAGAAGTAATAAGGACAATCTCCACCTGATATGATCTTACGCCAACCGGAAGATATATATTGCCCCGATGGCTTTGCCCGCTAATCCAGAATCCACTCCGAATTAGCGGGCAGAATAAAGCCCCGCTCGTTTTGAACGGGGCTGTTCAGCAAATCCTTGGCGGGGCCATCTCGGTATATAGCTCCCTGGCCTGCTGGATTGTCCAACGTGCTTCCTTATGGTCTGGCACGCAGCCAGTCGGCTGCTTGTTTTCAGTTCACAAGATGCCCTGCCCCGGCGTCAAAATCTCGCCAGGGTCGAAGTGGCGTTTCGCGCTCACGAAGGCTCCCCATAAAGGTTGATAGTGTTTCTGCCAGTCGTGTCTTGTCATGGGGACGGAATCGAAAGGATAACGCTTGCCGCCGAGCATCACGGCACGCTCAAAGAGTGTGCGGTTGGCGGCGACTAGTTGGGCGGCCCGCTCCGGCGTCGGCGGCACAGCGTTGCGCAGCAGAGAGAAGATGAAGAAGTGGCGGCTCTCGGGCACGCGGAAGAACGGGGCGCGGAAAAGCCCACGGTTGAACGGATAGATGAGGATCGGCCCTTGGCCCACGTCATCCACAGTCAGAGTAGCCAACGTCTCGCCGATCAAGGTCCGCGCATTTGCTGACGGGACGAACAGGTTGACCCACGGATGCGGGAATGCCCAGGCACCGATCTGGCGCAGGAAGGCGACGAGCGGCGCAAGGCGATTCAGATAATCGAAGTAAGTCATGTCCTGCGCCGACTGCGTGCCAGGATTGAAGGCCAGCCCGCCGAGTAAGCTGGCATCATCAGGCTCATTGCCGGGCGAGAAGTATTTCGCAGTCTCCAGTTGATAGAGCCAGTTGCCCGCACCGTCCGGCACGGCAAAGCCCTGTACCGTGTCGAAGCGCCCATCGTCAATTAACCTTTCGAGATCAGACAGAAAGGCCGGGAGGCTGCCGTAAAACGCATGATAGAGCCGCGCATTCGGCGGGGCCGTAATGAGCCGCACACGTGCGCGCACGATCAACCCGAATTGGCCCAAGCCGGAGCGCGCGGCCTCGAACAACGCAATATTTTGCGTCGGCGAGCAAGGCACGAGTTCGCCCTCGCCCGTGACCACTTGCAACTCCAGTACGTTGTCCACCTGCGGCCCGTAACGGAACGCTTGACTGCCGATGCCGCCCAGCGAGAGTGTCCCGCCAACGGTCAATTCCAGAAAATCCACGAGCGTCGGCGGCGTCAGCCCTTGCGGAATAGTCTGCGCAAGCAGATCAAGCCAACGCGTGCCGCCGTCAACCAGCGCATTCGTCGGGTTGATCTCGTGCACGGTGGCGAGCGTTGCCATATCGACGACCACGCCGGCCAGGACTTGCGCCTGCCCCTGCGTGCTATGCCCTTGCCCGCGCGCCGCGACCTTAATATTGTTGCGCCGGGCGAACCTGACCAGTTTGACCACATCACTCACCGAACCGGGCTTCAAGACGGCCAGCGGTTGATGATGCACTAAATGACCGAAGTCGTCGGCTGCCGCCGTGCGTGAAGCTTCGTCCAGCAGGAGCACGCCGTCAAAAGACGGGAAGTCTTCGGCCAGCGCAGTCGCCCCATGCTCAAGCTCTGCCGCGCTCACCCAACTACGTAGTACAGTATCAAACCCGGCGACGACGACAGCCCCCGCTAATGTCCCGCGTAAAAATGTTCGGCGCGAAATCTCTACACTCATTTGCTCTTCCTCCTCACGTGAGAATAACTGCCAAGTTACAGGTGATTGTACACTTGGTGCCAGATAGACAATTAGCTCAAGATAAGCGCAAGCGCACAAACGCAGATTAGGCTGCTACTTCTCCCTCGAACCCATGACCGGCGCTGTTTGGTTGCGCTCTGCCCACAACGCGGCGGGCGGGAGAGGAAGTGTGCGCTTTGCGCCACCGGCTGCCCGCAGTTCTGGCTTTGCCGGTCATGCGTCTGATGAATTCTACCTCCTCCTGAATGTAAGGCGTGCCGTCCGTGCGGAAGACCTCGTGGAACCAGATGGACGGCTCGCGGTCTGTGTAAGGGCGCTCCCAGGAGTCCCAGGGCAGGTAAGTCTGCGTCTTGCCCTGCACCAGCCCCCAGTTAATCATTCCGACGTTGTGCGCCTTGCCGACCGTCAGGCTCCCAATGAAGAAGCTGCCGTTGCCGCGCGCCATGTACTCCGTGCAGATGAGCGGGCGTTTGTACCGTTTGAGCCAGTTGATGCGCCTCTCAAACTCTGTCGGCGAGTCGTAGTTGTGGAACGTGATGACGTCGGACAATTCTATCTGCAAGCGCTCCATCTCGCCCATCTTCTCAGGGCTTGACCAGTCGCCCTTCCAGACCCCAGAGGTCAGAGGCTGCTCTGGGTTCGTCGCGCGCACCCAAGCGAACGCCTTCGGCAGCAGTGCCAGCACCAGCTCGGCCTTGTTCTTCGGCTCCAGGCGGCCGTAGCTCCCATGATTCAAATTGTCAGGCTCGTTCCAGATGTCCCATGCCAGCACACGGCCGTCACGCGCGAACGCGCCGACCACGCCCTTCACATACGCTTCGAGCCGCGTGTATTCGGAGGGGTCTTGAAGCGCCTTCGTGCTGGGGCTCTGTACCCAGCCGGAGTTATGAACTCCTGGGCGCGGCGCTCTCTGCCTGCCAGGCTGTGGATTGGGGTCCCAGACCGAGTCGAAGAGGACGAAGATCGGCCTGATCCCGTGCTTCTGCGCGATGCGCAGGAAGGTATCCAGACGGCGCTTGAACCCTTCGGCGTCCTGCTGCCATAACAAGTCGTGCAGGAAAACGCGCATCGTGTTCATTCCCAGGCCCGCAGCCCAGCCCAGTTCCAGGTCAATCCGCTTCGGGTCGAAGCTATCTGCCTGCCACATCTCAAGCTGGTTGATGGCGCTCGCAGGATTGTAGTTGCTGCCAACCAACCAGGACTGGCGTCCGTACCACTCGCGCGCTTTCTGCTCAGACCACCTCTGCGACTGTGCGGCGACTGTGCCATAACAGAGAATAAAAAGGATGATGACCTGCGACAGTTTCCGCATTGATGACATTGCTTCCCGCCCTCCGATATTGTTCAGCGCTCCGCATTCTTAGAGTAAACGCTCCCTTGTCGGCCAACGCCATAGTTACTCGGGTCATCGACGACCTTGCCCTTCCCGTCTTTAATCTCAAACTTGAAACTAAGCGTGCTGGAATAGCAAAGTTGTCTCCCTTGAATTTTAGGAGGAGGCTTGAACTCCCATCGTTTCGCAGCCTCGACCACCGCCTGGCCCATTAACTCGTCCGGAGCTTCCCTGAGCTTTGCCAACGGCACCTTGCCGTTCTCGTCTACCAAGATTTCCACGACTACTCTGCCCGTCACTTTGTTCTTCAGAGATTGTTCCGGGTAGACGGGTTTGACTCTCTTCGTCGCCTTCGTCTTCCTCAGTCCAGCCTCGCCGACCGGCGCTCTGAACGGGCAAGGATTCTGAGCCGAGACGGTGCCGTTAAACGTGAGGGTTAAGAGAGCGCAAAGGAACGCCGTCGCTACGCATGCTTTCATCATTCTCATCCTCCGAATTTATTGTCCGGTTCTCGGTGCAAAAGGTAGGCAAAGTAAAAGCGGCGCGTCCTCACCCCCGCGCCGCTTTCTATACTCACAACATCTGGGTCGTTGTGAGGGACGGTGCACAGCGTCCAATTGCGCGTCATTCTATCCCCTGTCGCCGCACTGTCAATCATAAAGATTTAAAACTTTATCACCGGAATTCGCCTGCTAAAAGGCTTAACTATGACTGACCGAAACGTGACAGTGAAAAGCATCTCCAGGGGCCTAATCTTTATCCGCGGACCTGGATTTTTTCGGTGAAGCGGACCTCCGTCCTCTCCGTGATTACGCCCGTCACGGAGCCTTTTCCCGTCACTTGAATTCTGAGGACGATGTTCTTGAATTTAGGCTTCCCCGCGCGCTCTTTCGTGTTCGCAGCCTCCTGCGCGAAATCCACATCCTTAGTCAGCCGCCCGCCTTCAACTCCCTCCAGCACGATTCGCACAGCGACGGTCTTTGGCCTGGACGTGGCGTCGCCTTTCTCTTCCGGCAGGGACAGCGTCAGCTCATACGCGCCTTCGGGCACGTCCGGGATACTGAACTTGCCATTCTCGTCCGTCTTGACGGTGCGCGCATTCTCTCGGCCCCCTGGGTTTCGGCCGAGCTTCACGTCCACTCCTTTCAGCGGAGCGCCGGGGACCACCATCCCGTTCGACGCCAGCGCGTATTCCGAGGGCGCTAGAACCGAGATGAGCAGGGACAGGACGGCGTAAGCGGACACTAAAAGCAGTATGGGTTTTTGCTTTGACATGGTGGGGCCATCTCCTTCGGCTTCGGTTTACTCCTGAGCGAAGCGGCACGCACTAAAACAGCTTTCGCCGAAAAGTTCAAGGTTTTTGGCGAGCCCGCGCTCAATCACAAATCAAAAATCCCTGAGCCCTCTCTCCCTGATCGCTTCCATCATCTGTCCGAACACCTCTTCAATCGTCAGCCCAGTGGAATCTATTTGGATGGCGTCCGCAGCCGGGACGAGCGGCGAATCCTGGCGCGTGGAGTCCCTGCGGTCGCGCGTGTTGATGTCCGCGAGCGTCTCCTCGAAGGTGGCGTCGCGCTCCTTCAAACGGTCCTCTTCGTAGCGGCGCTGCGCGCGCTCCTCCGGCGCGGCCGTGAGAAAGAACTTGACGTCTGCTTCCGGAAAGACGACGGTGCCTATGTCCCGCCCGTCGAGTACGACGCCTCCTGCGCGCCGGCCCATCTCGCGCTGGCGCTCGACTAGAGAACGCCGCACCTCCGGAATCGTAGAGATTACGGAAGAGGAATGGCTGACCTCTTCCGTGCGGATTTTCCGCGAGACGTCCTGCCCGTCAAGGAGCACCTGCAAAGAGTCCGGGTCGCCCTCCAGGGAGATGTCTGCCTGCTTGACGACGCGCGCGACCTCCTCATCGTTCGTCGTGCTGACGCCGGACTCTATGACGGCGAGCGCCGCGGCGCGGTACATCGCGCCCGTGTCTATGTAGAGCAGCTTCAACTCGCGAGCGAGCAAGCGCCCCAACGTGGATTTTCCAGCCCCCGACGGGCCGTCAATAGCGATTATCATGAACAGTGGTCAGTGGTCAGTGGTCGGTGGTCAGTGAAAAACAAAAACGCGGCGATGCTCATCATCTTTCTTTTAACTGGCCACTGACTTCTGGCCACTGATCACTGCTCTCATCTCTCGCAGCGCCGTTTCGATGTCTGCGCGCGAGACGTCATAGTGCGTGACCATGCGGATTGCCGTGGAGCCGAAGCCGGAGGCCAGCACGTTGCGTTCCTTGAGGCGCGCGCAAATCTGGTCGGCCTCGATTCCCGTCTCCGAAACGTCGAAGATGACTATGTTCGTGACCACGCGCTCGGGGTCGATGTTGATCCCCTCCAACTCCGCCAGACCTTCGGCCAGGCGGCGCGCGTTGGCATGGTCCTCATGAAGAAGTTGCGGCGAGTCTTCCAGGGCGACTAGCCCGGCGGCGGCCAGCACGCCCGCTTGGCGCATCCCCCCGCCGAGGATTTTTCGCCAGACGCGCGCCTCGTCTATAAAGGCGCGAGTGCCCAAGAGCATGGAACCGACGGGCGCGCCCAACGCCTTCGACAAACAGAACATGACGGAATCGGCCGGGCGAGCGAGCGCCGCGACCGGCTCACCCAACGCCGCGCTCGCGTTGAAGATGCGCGCCCCGTCCAGGTGTAGGGGAAGATTCAGCGCGTGTGCCTTTTGGCCGATCTCCTCCATGCGCTTGCTCGTGTAGACACTCCCCCCGGCCAGGTTGTGCGAGTTTTCAAGCGCGATGAGGCCGGTCGGCGCGACGTAGTAAGCCCCGCCAAGGTGAATCCCCGTCTCGATCTCTTCCCAGTAGAGAATGCCTGTGCGGTCGCGGCTGTGAACGGGACGCGGCAGTGTGCCGGCGACCGCCGCCATCGACGCCATCTCGTAGTTGTAGATGTGCCCGCGCTCTTCTATGACCACTTCCATGCCAGGCCGCGTGTGCAGCTTGACGGCAATCTGGTTTCCCATCGAGCCGGTCGGGACGAAGATGGCGGCCTCCTTCTCAAAAATCTCCGCCGCGCGCTCCTCCAGGCGGTTGATCGTCGGGTCCTCGCGGTAGACATCGTCGCCCACCTCCGCCTCCATCATCGCGCGCCGCATGCGTGGCGTCGGCTTCGTCACTGTGTCGCTGCGTAAATCAATCATCATAAGAGTGTCCTAGTAGAGTCAGGGGCCAGGAGGATGCAGCGGCCAGCATAGACGCTGCCTCCTCC
>DATEMM010000501.1:0-14983 GCA_035275605.1 Pyrinomonadaceae bacterium | reverse complement strand
AGAACGTCCCCCCATGGGACGCTCTTCCTCCCGCCCGAACTTGATTGTCATCTAATACGCGCGAAGATTACTAAATACGGTGGCGGGTGACAAGGGGTAAAAAAAGGGATGAGGGATGAATAAAAGAAAGAGTTCCTAACTCATCCCTCATCCTTCATCCCTCATCACTTTATTCGTCACTCGGCCTTGGCCCCGCCGGGATTCCCCGGACGCTTGATTGGTTGATGACTTTTACCTTGAGGTCGTCTATGACGCGGACCTGGCAGGAGAGGCGGACGTTTTCCGCGAGCCCCGTCTCCAGCGCCAGGCGGTTGCGCTCGGCGTCGCCTATCTCGCCTGGGTCGCCCGCCACCACTTCGACGCGGCAGGTCGTGCACTTGGCATTGCCGCCGCAGCGGTGAAGAATGTCTATCCCGGCGTCCTCGATGGCGAGCACGAGTTTTTTATCCTGCTCTGCGTCAAAAGCCTGTGGTCCGGTCGCGGTCTCAGCTTCGATCCTCGGCATCTTCTCTGTGACTCCTGAATTTTTAAATGTAGTTTGAAAGCTGATAGCGACTTTGGCACATCCGGCGCCGCGACCGCAAGCGCCGTCCACCCCGTCTCATAACTTCAGCTCCATGAAGAGGGCGCTCTCGACCGGGTTACGGTAGTAGGGCTCAATCTCGCGGAACCCGAGCGAGCGGTACATCCTGATGGCCTCTTCCATCCTGTCGGGCAGCGTATCCAGGCGCATCCGCTCGTAGCCGAGAGAGCGCGCCTCTTCGATGATGCGCGTGGCCATTGTCCTGCCGACCCTATGCCCGCGAAAATTGGGCCGGACGTACAGGCGCTTCATCTCGCACACGCCTTCACCGATTTTTCGCAAGCCGACGCAGCCGGCCGTTCGTCCGTCGCTCAAGGCGAGCAGCAGACGCCCGTCCGGCGGGGCATACGCGCCCGGCAAACCTTCAAGCTCCTCGTCGAAATTCTGGAAGCACAGATTGATGCCGAGCGATGCCGCGTACTCCTCGAACAGCTCGCGCGCAGCGTTGATACGCTCTACAGAGTCAGCCTGGATAAACTCCAACACCACCTCGGCCGCCTTTACTTTCGCGGCGCGGCCTGCTGGCCTTTTGCCTTCTCCAGCTCGGCCCCTCTTAAGACCCCGTCAATGGCCATCTCAATGCCCCAGAGTTCCACCGGCCCAGAGTCCCCGTAGTTCCTG
Organism: Pyrinomonadaceae bacterium; assembly: GCA_035275605.1. GTDB lineage: Bacteria > Acidobacteriota > Blastocatellia > Pyrinomonadales > Pyrinomonadaceae > QHXM01. The sequence goes on along the minus strand of DATEMM010000501.1, from coordinate 13,779 downwards.
ATGGTCTTTCGCTTACCGCCCCGCACGACGCTCGTGATAGTGCTGGGCAGGTCGGTGGCGTTGACGGTGTAGTTATCTTTGAGGTTGAAATAGCCCCTGGATAAAATCAGTTGCGCGAGGCGCTCAAACCCGTAGAACTTTCCTTCGTACATCCCTTCGAGCTGAACGAACTTTTTGCCGTTGTAAGAGATGGTCCCGTCACGCCGCAGCGTGACCGTGTAGATGGGGCAGTAGCCGAAGCAGGCCGTGCGCTCCAGCGTGATTTCAGTGATTTGCTCCTGGGCTTTAGCCATGGGCGCTTGTGACGCCGCCGTAAAAGCGCAGGCTAAAACGAAGGCCGCAGCCGTTAAAAGCCGTTTCATCGTCATTCCTCTCTCGGCCGCCTTATCGCTCTCGCGCCTTCCTGGCACAAGAAGAGGCGCGATGAGCGGCGAGACAACCGGCTTCTCACTGCTTCTGAAGAAACAAGACAAGCGAGGTCTCACGCGCATCGCGCCCTCTATGGAAGTGCCCTGGCTGATTTGTCCAGCTTAGGCCGTGAACGAAGAGCCGCAGCCGCAGCCGCCCGTCGCGTTCGGGTTCTTGAAGGCGAAGCCAGACCCCATCACGCCCGAGACGTAGTCGATCTCGACTCCGTTCAGATATTGCGCGCTGAACATGTCTATGAAGAGGCGCACGCCGTTTTCGTCCAGGATGTAATCGCCCTGGCGTGAATTCTCTTCGATGTTCAGGCTGTACTGGAAGCCAGAGCAGCCTCCGGGGACGACCCTGACGCGCAGGCCGGCGGTTTCGGGTAAGCCCTCTTCGCCCGCCATGAATTTCTTAATCTCGGTCGCCGCCGTGTCCGTGACGTTCATCGTCATCGTCGGAGCAGTTGTTGCAGACATTTTATCTTCTCTCTCCTACTTCAAAATTATTGCACATTAACTTTAGCGAGCTTTGCCCAAAACGACAAGCTCGGGTTTCATCGCCTCAATCGAGACTTGGCGCGCAACCTCTTCGGCCACCTTGCGGAAGGCCAGCGCCTGTGGGGAGTCCGGCTGGCTGACGACGACCGGGACGCCCTTGTCCCCGCCCTCTCGTACTTCCAGCCCCAGCGGCACAGTGCCCAGGAAGGGCACGCCGTAAGTTTCGGCCAGTTTAAGCCCCCCGCCTTCGCCGAAGATATTATATCGCACGCCGGTGTCCGGCGCGATGAAGTAGCTCATATTTTCAACCACGCCGAGGACTGGCACAGCCACCGTCTCGAACATGCGCAGGGCACGCCGGACGTCCATCACGGCCACTTCCTGGGGCGTCGTCACCAGCACAGCGCCCTGCACCGGCACGAGTTGTGCCAGACTTAGTTGCACGTCGCCGGTGCCGGGTGGCATGTCAACGATCAAATAATCCAGTTCGCCCCACTTCACGTCCGTCAGAAACTGCTTGACCAGCCCGTGCAGGATAGGCCCGCGCACGATCATTGGCTTATCGCCCGGCTGAAGAATCGCCATCGACATCAGCCGCACGTCGTAGGCTTCTATGGGCAGCAGCTTGCCGTCTTCGACTTCGGGCTGCGCCTGGCTCGCGCCGAGCATCAGCGGGACGTTTGGCCCATAGACGTCCATGTCCATCAGCCCGACGCGCGCACCGTCCAGCGCGAGCGAGACGGCCAGATTGACCGCGACCGTGGACTTGCCGACGCCACCTTTACCGGAAGAGACGGCGATGATGTTGCGGACGCCCGGCATCGTTACCTTATCGCCTATGCCGCGCCCTTTCGGGACCTCCGCGTCCATCGTAATCGTCACCCTGGAGACGCCTGGGAGCGCGCCAACTAACTCTTTCGCAGCGCTCTCCATCTGCTCTTTGACCGGGCAGGCGGGCGTGGTCAGGACGATGCGGAAAGAGACGTCGCCGCCCTCTATCTTCAAATCCTTGATGAAGCCGAGCGTCACGATGTCTTTGTGCAAGTCCGGGTCCCTGATCTGCCGCAGGGCGTCGAGCACACTTTGTTCCGATATTTGAGTCATAAGCCGCTTTTCTTATCTTAAATTTTGGTTGCGACCGCCCCGTTTTGTCGGAGCGTGATTTACAGTAATTATGCCCGAAACAGGCCGTTTTGTCATTTCAGAAGAAGGAGCCACAGAGGCACTGAAGGCACAGAGAGGAAGAGAGAAAAGGAAGAGAAGGAAGTAACAGATTCAACTTCTCTTCTTATCCTGATGTTTTCTCTGTGCCTCCGTGCCTCTGTGGCTATTGTTCTAGTGGAATTTCGACGGGAGATTCTCGCGCCCCCACTTCATGACGCGGCTCATCCAGATCAGCTCGTCCAGAAAATCCACGGCCCTCTTTTTGTAAGCCTTATCGATCAGCTTTCCTTTGTCGTCGAACCTGGTCTGAACCGCGGGGAAATTGAGGTCCGTGAAGGTGACGACCAGGCCGAGTTCCCTGACCATCGGCACCAGCGCCTCTATCACCCTCGTGCCGCCCCAGGGGCCTGCCGAGACGCCGACCAGCCCGACGCATTTATGTATGTACTCTTTGAGGAGCAGGTCCATGACGCTCTTGAGCGCACCCGGATAGCCGTGATTATACTCGGGCGTCACGATGACCAGGCCGTCGGCCCTGACCACTGCGTCGCGCCACTCCGGGAACTGGTCCCTGATCTCCGTGCCGTAGTCGTCCCCCGGCAAAGCAAATTTCTGCACGTCAAAGAGCTGCGTCTCCAGGCCGTCTCTTTTCTTCATCTCGCCCATCAGCCATTTTGCGACGTGGACGCTCTTGCGCTCCTTGCGGTTCGTGCCGAGCACGAGCGGGATAAATAATTTGTCCATAAATTATTCCTTTCAAGCCACCGATTGCGCCCATTTTGCCGCCTAACCCGACGACGAGCAAGAGAACGCTGAAGTTTACTTTTACTCGCCAGGGCGCGCAATTTTTCGGCGGGCGGGGCGTTCCAAGCCCTGGACAGAGACTCAAAGCAAAGCGAGGTGACGGAAGGTGAAGACCCTTAAATCCACAGTTTTATTCCTGCTTGCGACCGCTTTCGTTATCGCCACGGTGGCCAGTTGCGCGGATGTATCCGTCGGAAGTTCTCAGCCAACCCACATTACTTCACGCGACACGTCGGCGAAAGCTAAAAAGACTATGCGGCCGTTCCGCACGGAGATCGAACTCAGGGACTTTTTCCGAAAAATTACCGAAGAGCGTCAGAAGGAGGTGCGCGCGCGCCGCGAGGCCCAGTCGGCACCATCGCCCGGCCCCCTGGGCGCGGCACAGCCGACCACCACGGCCGCCCCCGCCGAAGTCGCTAAATCCGTGGGCGTCAAGAGCGGCGAAGACGAGTCTGTGACGAACGTGCAGCACGCAGGCGTTGACGAGGGCGGAATCGTCAAGCTGCACGGGAACCATCTGGTGGTGCTCAGGCGCGGCCGCCTCTTCACGGTCGCGATCAATGACAACACGCTCCAGCCCATCTCCGTGGCCGACGCCTTTGGCCCAGAAATCAACCCCGAAGACACCTGGTATGACGAGATGCTCGTCTCGGAAAATACCGTCGTCGTCATCGGCTACAGCTACGACAGGGGCGGCACGGAAATCGGTCTCTTCAACATCGACGGGTCGGGCAATTTGCGCTACCGCTCGACCTATCACCTGCGCTCGAACGATTACTACTCCTCGCGCAACTACGCGAGCCGCCTCATCGGAAGCAAGCTCATCTTTTACACGCCGCTTTACCTCTCGCCCTACGACGAAGACCCGACCGACACATTCCCCGCGATGCGCAAATGGCACAAGGGAGCGAAAGAGAGTGAGTTTCATCGCATCGTCGCGGCGACGCGCGTCTACAGGCCCGAGGCTAGCTTGAACCCGGATAACGGGATGGCGCTGCACACCGTGACGGTCTGTGACCTCTCCAGGAGCGAACTGGCGTGCGAGGCAACAGCAGTCCTCGGCGCGCCGGGCCGCGTCTTCTACGTCTCGCCGGAATCCGTCTACGTCTGGACGAGCGGCTGGGGAGGGCGCGGAGATGCCAAGCGCGAGAGCTCCATGCTCTACCGGATGCCGCTCGACGGCTCTGGCCCGAGCGCGTTGAAAGTTTCCGGCAGCCCCGTGGACCAGTTCTCGTTTCTGGAGAGCGAGGACTCGCACCTCAACGTGCTGGTGCGTTCCGAAGCTGCCGGCGACGGAATGTGGAGCGCGGAAGTCGCCGCCGGGGAGGTGGCGCTGATGAGAGTCTCGCTGGGTAGCTTCTCGGACGGCTCGGAGGCGGCGGCTCCCTCGAACTACCGCGAATTGCCGAAGCCCGAAGGCGACACCTTCCAGAACCGTTTCGTCGGGGATTATCTGCTGTACGGCACGGGCAGCGGTTGGGGAAGACCGGAGAATATCAAGGGGGCGAACCTCTATGCCGTGCGCTGGGCCGGGGGCAACACTTCCAAACTCAAGCTCGTCCACGGCGTGGATAGGATTGAGGCGCTCGGCTCGGACGCGATAGTGGTTGGCACGGACGGCGAAGACCTGCACTTTACGGGCGTTCGCCTGGGCCAGAGCCCCGAACTGGCACACCGCTACACACGCAAGGGGGCCTCGCAGGGCGAGCTGCGCAGCCACGGCTTCTTCTACAAGCCGGACGGGCCTGACTCCGGACTGCTGGGGCTCCCGGTGAGCCTGCCAGGGCGGCCAGGCTACGAGCATCTCTTTGACGAGTCGGCGGCCATTCTCTTTCTACGCAACGAGTCTTTGGACTTGAAGGAGCTGGGGGAACTGGAGGCGCGCCCCGAAAAGGCTACGGACGACGCGTGCCGGGCGTCCTGCGTGGACTGGTACGGCAACTCCCGCCCGCTCTTCGTGCGCGGGCGCGTCTTCGCCCTGCTCGGCTACGAGATCGTCGAAGGGAAACTGAATGACGGGCGCATACGCGAGACGCGCCGCATCTCTTACGCCCCCAAGCGCCGCTGGTGGTCACGCGGGTGAGATTTCGAGCTAGGGCAATGTAATTAAGTTATGACCCCGAAGGGGTCAAATATGAAAGCCAGGGGCAGAGCGAACCGTAGTTCGCGCCGCCCCTGGAAGAGCGTCAGAATTGTTTTCGACCCTAGAATTGTTTTCGACCCTGAAGGGGTCGCATATTCAACATTGAATATGCGACCCCTTCAGGGTCGAAATTCTTTTCTCGCGTCTAACCAGGGGCGTTGCCCCTGGCTATTATATATGACCCCTTCGGGGTCTGAATCATTCTGCGTCTTAAACTGCTACCCACCGCCTTAGGTTTTTGACAAACAAAGAGGCACGCGGTTACGCTTCACGCCGACTCTTCGCAGGCCTAGCTTCAATCCGCGTCATGTCATACTATCCCGGTCGCATCAATGAGCACTTTCTGAATCCGCGCAACGTCGGCGAGGTGCGTGCGGAAGCGAAGGCCGTCATTGGCGAGGCCGGGTCCCTGGCCTGCGGCGCAATCCTGCGCCTGTCCTTGGAGATTGACGCCGAGCGTCAGAGCATCGCGGACGCGAAGTTCAAGGCGGTCGGCTGCGGCTATCTTGTTGCTTCCGCTTCCGTCCTGACGGAGACGATTAAAGACGTGGCCGTCAGCAAAGCGGCCCAGCTCAGCGAGAGCGCGATTATGGACTGGTTCGAGGAGTGGCCGACCGAGAGGGCACACTGCGCCGCGCTCTGCCACGAAGCTCTTCTCGCGGCCCTGGCCAATTACCACCAGGCGGCGCGCGAAGAGTGGGCCGGCGACGAGGCCCTGATCTGCACCTGCTTCGGCGTCTCCGAAAAGAGAATCGAGCAGGCCGTCAGGGAGCGCTCGCTTCAGACAGTCGCAGAGGTCACGCGCGCCTGCCACGCGGGCGGTGGCTGCCAGTCCTGCCACCCGCTCATCGTAGACATCCTGGAAGACTACTGGCGAACCGTCGAGGCCGAAAGCGCGGGCGCCGAAAGTTAAAAGAGATGAGAGAAACCGTCTATTTAGACAACAACGCGACCACGCGCGTCGCGCCCGAAGTCAGGGATGCTATGCTTCCCTACCTATCGGAGCTTTACGGCAACCCGTCTTCGGCGCACACGTTCGGCCGCGAGATGCGCCGGAGCGTCGAGCATGCGCGCGAGCAGGTGGCACAACTGCTACACGCCGCCGACACGTCAGAGCTCGTCTTCACCTCCTGCGGCTCGGAATCCGACAACTGGGCGATCCGCGGCGTGCTCGAACGACGGCCCGACAAGCGCCACGTCGTCACCACACGCGTTGAGCACGAAGCAGTAAGAAATTTGTGCGAGCGGCTGGAGCAGAGTGGTTATGAAGTCACGTGGCTAGACGTTGACGAAGAGGGCTTGCTCAATGTGGAGGAGTTGCGCGCGGCGCTTCGGCCTGACACTGCTGTTGTCTCCGTGATGCTCGCCAACAACGAGACGGGCGTGCTCTTTCCCATTGAGGAGATCGGGAAGGTGGTGCGCGAGCACTCCGAGGCAATCTTCCACGTGGACGGTGTGCAGGCGGTCGGCAAGATTCCGATTGACCTGCGCGGCTCTGAGGTTGATTTGTTCGCCCTCTCGGGCCACAAGTTTCACGCGCCCAAAGGGGTCGGCGCGCTCTACGTCCGCGCGGGGCTGGACCTCGCGCCCTTCCTCATCGGCGGGGGCCAGGAGCGCGGGCGGCGCGCTGGCACAGAAGCAGTGCCCTACATCGTCGCGCTCGGCGCGGCTTGCGAGTTAGCCGGAAGCTTTAACGGCCAGGAGCAAATCCGTCGCCTTCGTGACAAACTCGAAGACGCGATTCTGGCGAAGATTCCCAACGCGCGGCTGAACGGGGCCAGGGACCGTAGGCTTCGCCTGCCGAACACCGCGAACATCTCTTTCGAGTACGTCGAGGGCGAAGCCGTGCTCGCTCATCTGGACGAGGCGGGCGTCTCTGTCTCGACCGGCTCGGCCTGCAACGCGGAATCGCACGTCTCCTCCGCGGTGCTGCGCGCGATGAACGTCCCCTACACGGCAGCGCAAGGCTCTATCCGCTTTTCGCTCGGGCGCTATAACACGGAACGCGAGATTGACTACGTACTCTCTCTCCTGCCGGACATTATTGGCCGCCTGGCGGAGATGTCTCCCCATGAAATTAAGAAATAGTTAGCCACAGAGACACAGAGACACGGAGAAGACTTGGAAAATTCAAATTAAAGATTTGAGATTTGAGATTTGAGATTTGAAATCTGAGATTTGAAGTCTCCTTGATTTGAAATCTTCTTCTTCGTGTCTTCGTGCCTCTGTGGCCAATTTAAGTTTTGAAGTCAAAATTCCCCGGAGGCGTGATGAATGAAACGTAGAGACTTCCTTGCAGGCGTCGGCGCGGTCGGTGCCCTCCCTTTGCTCTCGCCGGGAATTTACGGCTCGATCGCGCCACAGGATTTAATCCGACCGAAGGCTTTGCGTCCGGGCGACACGGTCGGGCTCATCACGCCCGCGACCGAAGTGCCAGACCCAGACCGCCTCGCCCTGGCCGAGCACACGCTCACCTATTTCAAGCTTAAACCAAAGCTCGGCAAGAACGTCGGTCGCCGCTTCGGCACGTACAAGGAATCTCTCCGCGCGCGCCTTGACGATCTGCATGAGATGTTTCGCGATCCAGTCGTTCGCGCCGTCTTCTGCATACGCGGCGGCTACGCCTCGGCGCACCTGCTCGACTCAATTGACTATGACCTGATTCGCCGCAACCCGAAGATCTTCATCGGCTACAGCGACATCACGGCTATGCACCTGGCTATAAACAAGCGCGCGGGCCTCGTCACCTTTCACGGCCCCATCGCGCTCTCGCGCTTCACGGACTACACGCAGGAGCATTTCCGCAAGGCTCTTTTCGAGACCGCGCCGATTGGCAAGGTGACGAACCCGCCGGAGTCGAACGAGCTTCGCCCCGCGCACACGCTTCGCACCATCCGGCCTGGCACAGCCAGCGGTCAACTCATCGGCGGGAACCTCTCACTGATTTCAACCACGCTGGGGACGCCCTACGAGATAGACACGCGCGGGCGCATTCTCTTCCTAGAAGACGTGGAGGAGCAGGCTTACAGCATTGACCGTATGCTGACGCACCTGCGTTTGGCTGGAAAGTTAGACCAAGCGGCTGGCGTCATCTGGGGCGAGTGCGCTGATTGTGGCCCGCGCGCCTATCAGCCGTCCCTGGTGCTCCCCTTCTCGGTCGCCGAAGTCGCCGACAACATCCTCGGCCAACTGAAGGTGCCCGTGCTTTCGGGCCTAACCATCGGCCACACGAACGACCAATTAACGCTCCCGCTCGGCGTCCGGGCCACGCTCGACGCCGACAACGGCACGCTCGAAATCAAGGAAGCAGGCGTGGTCTAAAGGGTAAAATCGGTAAATGGTTAATGGTCAATGGTGAATAGAGAGTGCTTTCATCCATTCACTATTGGCCATTTACCATTTACCAGCTTTTGCTGCTACAATTTGAATTCGGTCACGGGCACAATCTTTCCACAGAGATGGAGCAACCCTGATGTCAGCCGAAAACCCTGCGGCGACGCAAAAGAGCGAGCCGCTCACTCCCGCCGACAAAACGGACGCGCCGCGCCGCGCGCGCGCAGACAGCGTCACGCTTCTCGAAACGGATGATTTCGTCTGCATCCGCCCCGACACGCCCCTCGCGGAAGCCATCGAGCAGATGAAAAGGGACGAGGGCGGCTGTGCCATCGTCTGCGACGAGGAGGGACGCGTCGTAGGCATTTTCACTGAGCGCGACCTGCTCAACAAGATCGTCGGCCAGCAGGTGGAGATGAGTTCCGCCGTCAGCGACTGGATGTCGCCAGCGGTCGAAACCCTGACGGACGAGGCGACCGTCGGCGACGCAGTGCGCGTCATGGACGAGAAGAGCTATCGCAACATCCCGCTCGTCAAGGAAGGTCAACTCATCGGCTCGATCTCCGTCTTCGACGTCATCACGTACCTGGCCGAAAGCTACCCGAAAGAGACCATGAACCTGCCGCCCGTCCCGGCCCAGGTCATGGACACACCCGAAGGAGGATGAAACGATTGTGGATTTGGGATTGTGGAATGCGGATTAAAAGCACTTGCTCGCATTCTTACAACCCGCAATCCGAAATCCGCATTCCGCAATTATTATGAGTACTGTTATCGAAAATCCCGCCGAGCAAGAAAAGCACCTGGAAGAACTGGAGACCGTCACTATTCGCTTCGCCGGAGATTCTGGCGACGGCATGCAGTTGACCGGCACGCAGTTCACGAACACTTCGGCCGTGGTCGGCAACGACATCTCGACGCTGCCGGACTTTCCGGCTGAGATTCGCGCCCCGGCCGGAAGTCTCCCTGGCGTCTCGGGCTTTCAACTGAATTTTTCCAGCCAGGACATACGCACCCCCGGCGACCAGCCGAACGTGCTGATCGCCATGAACCCGGCTGCGCTGAAGGTCAACCTGTCGGACCTGGAAGAGGGCGGCACGCTCATCATCAACACGGACGAGTTCACGCCCGGCAACCTTGAACACGCAGCCTACCAGTCGAACCCCCTGGAGGATGATTCGCTCAAAGGCTATCGCGTGCACAGGCTGCCGATTACGACGCTGAACATGAACGCGCTCAAGGGGCAGGTCGAGCTCTCGCGCAAGGAGATGGACCGCTGCAAAAACTTCTTCGCGCTTGGCGTACTCTACTGGCTCTACGACCGTCCGATGGACGCGACCATTAACTGGATTCGCTCCAAGTTCGCCAAGAACCCGGAGGTGATGAAGGCCAACGAGATCGCGCTCAAGACAGGCTACAACTTTGCCGACACGACGGAAGTCTTCACCACACACTACACGGTCAAGAAGGCGCAGATAGCCCCTGGCAAGTACCGCAAGATTACCGGGAACGAGGCGACGGCCATCGGCTTCATCGCCGCCTCGCAGCTCGCGGGGCGCCCGCTCTTCTACGGCTCGTACCCGATTACGCCAGCCTCGGACATCCTGCACGAGCTGGCACGACACAAGAATTTCGGGGTCAAGACCTTTCAGGCCGAGGACGAGATCGCGGCCGTCTGCGCGGCCATCGGGGCGAGCTTCGCCGGGCAGATTGGTCTGACGGGAACCTCCGGGCCAGGCGTTGCGCTCAAGCAGGAGGCCATCGGCCTGGCCGTCATGACGGAACTTCCCGTCATCATCATCAACGTCCAGCGCGGCGGGCCTTCGACCGGATTGCCGACGAAGACCGAGCAGGCGGACCTCTTTCAGGCCGTCTGGGGCCGTAACGGCGAGTGCCCGGCAATCGTGCTCGCGCCCTCGACGCCTGCGGACTGTTTCAGCATGGCCGTCGAAGCTGTGCGCCTGGCCTTCAAGTTCATGACGCCCGTCTTCTATCTTTCGGACGGGTATCTGGCCAACGGCGCGGAGCCCTGGGCCGTGCCCGAAGTGTCGGACTTGCCGAAGATCGAGATTAAGTTTGCGACAGACCCCAACAACTTCCTGCCCTACGCGCGGGACGAAGAGACGCTCTCGCGGCCCTACGCCATTCCGGGCACGCCCGGACTTGAACACCGCGTCGGCGGCATCGAAAAGCAGCACCTGACGGGCAACGTCAACTATGACCCGGAGAACCACCACTTCATGGTCAAGCTCCGCCAGGAGAAGGTTGACCGCGCGGCTAACGACATCCCGCTGCTCGAAGTCTTCGGCGAGAAGACCGGCAAGGTGCTCGTGCTGGGGTGGGGCTCGACCTACGGCTCGATCACCTCGGCCGTCGAGAAGTTACAGCGCGAGGGCAAGAGCGTGTCTGGCGCGCATCTCAAGTACCTGAACCCGTTCCCGAAGAATCTGGGCGAGGTGCTCCAGGGCTTTGAGACGGTGATTGTGCCAGAGATGAACCTGGGCCAGCTTTGCACGATGATTCGCGCAAAGTATTTGGTTGACGCCGTGCCCTTCTCGAAGGTGAAGGGCCGCCCCTTCCAGATTCGCGAGATCATGCGCAAGGTCGAGGAATATCTGTGAGCACGACCGAAACAAAACTGGTGACTGCTGGTGAGTTGTTCGAGATGCCGCAGGACGGCTTTCGCTATGAACTCATCAAGGGGGAGCTAAGACGTATGTCACCTGCGGGACATGAGCACGGAAGGGTAGGGATGGAGCTCGCCGTGCCGCTCGGTCATTACATAAAAAGCAGGAAGCTCGGCAAAATCTACTTAGCCGAAACGGGCTTTAAGCTTCAGAGTAATCCCGACACTGTTCGTGCCCCTGACATTGCGTTTATCCGGCAGGAGCGTTTCGAGCAGGCAGGTAACACACCTGGCTACTGGTCTGGCGCGCCTGACCTGGCGGTTGAAGTCAACACTCCCGGTGATACTGTAGCTGAAGTTGAAGAGAAAGTGACTGAGTGGCTGGCTGCTGGCACGAGGATGGTGTGGGTTGTCAGCCCGAAGTTGAAGACCGTCACGGTCTATCGCTCGCTCACGGACATAGTCATGCTCACGGAGAAGGACACGCTCGACGGCGGCGAGGTTGTCCCAGGATTTCAAATCCCCGTCGCCGAGATTTTCGCCATCTGACGGCCTAGCTTCAGCCAGCAGCCGAGGTGAACACACGGACAATATTAAGGAGCAAGAATGAGTACGAACGGTAACGGAACAAACGGCAACGGTCATAAAGACAACGCGGAGGCGGCGGCCTCGCCCGAAAGTTATGCGGGCTCGATGGCGGCCGGAGAGGTCGCGCCCCCGCCCGTGAAGCTGACGAAGGCGGATTTCGTCTCGGGGCAAGAGGTGCGCTGGTGTCCTGGCTGCGGCGACTACTCGATTTTGAACAACGTGCAGAAGGTGATGCCGGAATTGGGCATCCCGCGCGAGAAGATCGTGTTCGTCTCAGGCATCGGCTGCTCTTCGCGCTTCCCCTACTACATGAACACCTACGGCTTTCACAGCATACACGGCCGCGCGCCGGCAATCGCCACCGGCATCAAGGCCGCGAACCCGGAGCTCTCGGTCTGGGTCATCACGGGCGACGGGGACGCGCTCTCGATTGGCGGCAACCACTTCATGCACGCCATCCGCCGCAATCTGGACATGAACTATGTCCTTTTCAACAACCGCATCTACGGCCTGACAAAGGGGCAGTACAGCCCGACCTCCGAGCTTGGCAAGAAGACCAAGTCCACGCCGATGGGCGTCATAGACTACCCGCTCAACCCGCTCTCTGTGGCCATCGCAAGTGAAGCCACGTTTGTCGCACGCTCGCTCGACATAGACGTCAGGCACCTGGGCGCGACCGTGCAGGCGGCGGCCCATCACAAGGGCGTCTCCTTCGTAGAGGTCTACCAGAACTGCAACATCTTCAACGACGGAGCCTTCGATTACTTCGCCGAGCGGAACGTGCGGTCCGACAACATGATCTACCTGGAGCATGGGCGACCTATGGTCTACGGCAAGAACCGTGACAAGGGCATTCGCATGAACGGCGCACACCCGGAGGTCGTCGAGTTGGGGAGCGAGACGGGCTTGACCGAAGACGACCTGCTCGTCCACGACATACACCTCAAAGACCCGTCGGTCGCCTTCATGCTCGCGCGCATGGAGCAGCCGCTCTTCCCGCAGCCGGTCGGCATCTTCCGCGCCGTGGAACGCGCCACCTACGAAGACATGATGACCAGCCAGCTAGAGGCCGCCGTAGCCAAGTCCGGCCCCGGCAGCCTGGAGAAACTGATTAATAGCGGCGACATGTGGACGGTGGAGTAATTGCGGATTTGGGATTTCGGATTGCGGAATGAAAAGAGATCACTCAATCGCTTTCTAATCCGCAATCCGAAATCCGCATTCCGCAATTGAAGGAGCGAACCGACGATGATTTGTCCATCTTGCGGACACGACAATCTGGAAGGCATGGACCGCTGCGAGAACTGCATGAAGTCTCTGCGCGACCTGGACGTGCCGCGTTCGGACGCCACGGGCGGGCTGGTGCGCTCCGTGATGGAGGATACGCTCGGCAGTCTGGAATCGATGGAGACCGTCGCGGTCGGGCCGGAGGAGCCGGCCCTGGAAGTCGCGCGCCGCATGAAGGAGTCGCAGACCGGGTGCGCGCTCGTCCTGGACGATGAGGGCAAGCTCGTCGGCATCTTCACGGAGCACGACGTGCTGTGCAAGTTAATCAGCGCAGACGCCCGCGGGGAGGCTGACGTGCCCGTCGGCAAGCTGATGAGCGGGAATCCAGAGACCTTGCGCGAGACCGATTCGGTCGCCGCGGCTCTCAACAAGATGGCCATGGGGCGCTATCGTCACGTGCCCATCCAGCGAAGCGACGGCGGCTACAGCGTCGCGTCAATCAAGAGCGTGCTGAAATACATCGCGCAGGAAGACTGGTAAGGACTAAGCCTGCGGTCAATTCAAAACGCCCGCGCGAAGAGATTCAAGACTCTTCGCGCGGGCGCTCTTCTTTCTTCCGAACTGAATTAGACTCATCACGGCCCGAATCTCTGACGATACTCAGCGGAGTTGAGGAAGCCGTTAATCATGATCCGGTAATCCCCGTTCGTCTGATTCATCGTGTCAATCCACTGGAGGTAAGAGAGATCAGCCGAGCGTCTCAAGTAGCCGAAGTACTGCATGATGACAAACGCCTCATTGTAGTACTTGTTGTAGACCTCCACGCTTTCCACCACCTGCCTGAGCACTACCGCTCTGCTCGTCCCAGTGTTCAGAGCATTGATCCAGCCCTGTCTCCCGGAATGGTTGGGCAATCCCAGTGTGCCTAAGAGCGTGTCCACGTAGGCCGTGTTGTCGGTAATCCCGGCGTACCTGGTCTGGTAATC
>DATEMM010000500.1:0-8758 GCA_035275605.1 Pyrinomonadaceae bacterium | reverse complement strand
GACAGTGACAACTATGCCTTCGTCAACTGTTCTTAACTGACCACCGACCACTGACCACTGACCACTGACTACTGTATTTTCCCCTGCGCCCTGATTTCGGTCGGGGCGTTTGCGTCTGGGGTGATTTCGACGGGGGCGTGCCAGACGAGCGTTTTGATCTGGCACGTGCCGGTGTTGTCTTCGCGGCAGTAGTAGAGCGTGAGCTGCACGCGGAGCGCGGCCTGACCCACAGCGAACGGGCGGAGCGCGACGCGTAGCGGCAGGCGCAAATCTTTCCAGGTGTTAGACAGACTCATGTCGCGCCACGCAGATATACGTGTCTTGGGGTCCGACCCGAGCGCCAGACGCTGTGCTCCATCCTCGACGTTGATTTGATAACGCTGCGGCGCGCTCGCGTTGAGGTGATAACCCGCTGGCAATTGAACGTCTACGAGGAGCGCGCCGTCAGCCTGAGCACGAAGGCGCTGCGGCGCGAGCTTCAGCTCCTCGCTGTTTGGCGCGGCGCTCTCTGTGCCGTTTTCTGCCGCAGCCGACACCGGCGGCTCCAAACCTTTAAGCTTGAGCGTCGTTGCCTGCCCTGTCTTCAGGTCAACGACTCGCACGGCGTGATTGTTCGTGTCCGCCACGTAGAGCTTGCCGCCAGCGACGCTCAGGCCGCCGGGCTCGTAAAAGGTCTGGGCCGCCCCGTCCGCCTGTCCGGGCTTACCCTTTCCGAAGAGCGTCCTGACCTTTCCCTCCTGCGGGTCAAGCTCTTTAATCTTGTGATTGTACGTGTCCGCAATCAAGACCTTTCCGTCCAGCACAGCCAGCCCGAGCGGGTGCTGCAACCTGACCTCGTCGCCCGCGCCGTCCTCGTCACCGAACTCGAAGAGGTCGCCCCCGGCGAGCGTGCGCACGGTCGGTTTGGCAGAGGCCAGGTCAATCGCGCGTATGATGTTGGCTTCACTGTCGGCGACGTAGAGCGTCTTACCGTCGGTCGCCAGCCCAGAAGGTTGCGCGAACCCTGCCTCCGACAAGGCACCGTCGCGGCGAGCCTCGCGCCCAGAGCCGGCGAAGGTGGAGACCTCGCGCTTCTCCAGGTCCAGCTTCCAGATTTGGTGCGGCCCGGCCATCGCTATGTAGAGCGTGCGTCCCACGAGCTGCAAATCCCACGGCGAATTCAGACTAATGCTGCGCGCCGGGCCTGACTGCCCGTACTCCTCCATCTGCTTGCCTGTGCCCGCAATCGTTTCGACCTTTCGCGCCTTTAAATCAATGCGGCGGATCAGATGGTTCTCCGTGTCCGCGACGTAGAGCGAATCATTGTCGAGCGCCATCCCCTGCGGGCGATAGAAGCTGCTGCTCTCGAACGCGCCGTCCGCCTGCCCGCGAGCGCCTGTGCCAATTGTTTCCAGGAGCGTCCCGTCCAGCTTGGTGATGACGATGCGGTTGTGGTTCGAATCGGCGATGAAGAGGCGTCCGCCTTTTTCATCCGCCAGGACTTTGCCGGGGAAGGCCAAAGGCAGGTCCCCGACTTTCGCGCGCTCAAGCGCAAGAGTAAGGGGCTGCTCGCTTAGCTCACCGCGCTTGCGCGCCTCCTCGACGACCTTGGCGATGGCGCCGTCTATCAATTCGTAGTTACCTTCGCCGGAGACGCCCCCGACGATGTAGCCGGCCGGGTCAATCAGCACCTGTGTGGGCCAGGCCCGCACACTGTAGCTGTTCCAGATGGCGAAATCTGCATCGTTGACCACGGGGTGCTCTATCTCGTAGCGCAGGATGATGCGGCGTATGTTGTCCGTCTCCTTCTCGTTCTCGAACTTGGCCGAATGCACGCCGATGACGACGAGTTGATTTGCGTACCTGGCTTCGAGCTTTTTCAAGTCCGGGATGATGTGCATGCAGTTCACACATCCATAAGTCCAAAAATCCAGGAGCACGACCTTGCCCTTGAGCGCGGCCAGCGACAGGGGCTTGTCCGTGTTGAGCCAGCCGCGCCCGCCCGTGAGTTCCGGCGCGCGCACACGCCCCTGCTGCGGGATCGCCATGTTGGAAGCGCCTTTCGTTGAAAGATAATCGGGAGGCCAGGCATGGATGAGCGTCGCGCAGGCTGCGGCGACGCACAGAATGATTCCGAGCCGAATGATGTTAAGCCGTCCTCTTCTCATATTGAATAATCCCTCTGTGCCATTGTAAATCAGTTACGGCTGAGAACAACAAGGCGGATTGTTGAGAAGCAAAGAAAGAAACGCTGCTGTCCTCCATCCTTGCTCTTCATCTCTCCCTCATGTTAGAACCGCTCTTGTCCCCTGCCAGGCTCGCGCTCTCTGTGCTTCCGCCGCCTGCGGTCGAACGTGCCATGAAGCTCTGCCAAAAGTGTAACCGTTTAGCCCTGGACGAGCAGAATTATTGCGCTCACGACGGGCAGTTGCTCGCCGCGGACGCGCTCGCCACTGCTTTGCAGGAATCCGTCGGCGCGAAATACACCGTTTCGCGGCTGATCGGCACGGGCTCGATGGGCGCGGTCTATCGCGCGCAGCACCACGCCCTGGATGACGTGGCGATCAAGGTCATGCTCGGTCCGCCAGATAACCACAAGCTCTCGGAGCGCTTCCTGCGCGAGGCGCGAGCGCTCAGGAAACTGCACCACCCGAACGCCGTCCTCGTCTACGATCTGGAACGCTCCGATACGGGCCTTACCTACATGGTGATGGAGATGGTCGAGGGCCGCTCATTGCGCGACGAACTGAGAGCGCGCGGGCGTTTGACGCTCCCCGAAACGCTGGAGATAGCCGAGGCCGTTTGCGACGCGCTCGAAGCGGCGCACGAGCACGGCATCATCCACCGCGACCTCAAACCCGATAACATTCTGCTGGCCGACGAGCGCATGGCCGACGGGGACGTCTCGCGCATCATCAAGATCGTGGATTTTGGCATCGTCAAGCTGCGCGGCACGCAGCAGGGTGGCGAAGAAGCCTCGATGCAGTTGACCAAGTACGGCACGCCGATTGGCACACCCTTCTACATGTCGCCCGAACAGTGGTTCGGCGACGGGCCGGGATTTACGGGGCTCGACGGCCGCACGGACATCTACGCGCTGGGCTGCACGCTGTACGAGATGCTCTCGGGCTACCCGCCGTTTCTCGGAAAGACCAAGGACGAGATGCGCCGCAGGCATCTGAACGAGCCGCCGCACCCGCTGACGAAAGCCGTGCCGCATGTGCCTGAAGCCGTCTCGCGCGTCATCCTGCGCGCGATTGAGAAAGACAGGGACTTTCGTCCTTCGAGCGCCGCTGAGTTCGCGGCAGAGCTTCGCCGCGCCTATACTGAAAGCGTCGGGCCGGAGAATCTTGAAGAAGAGAGAGAACGCTCGCGCCATGTCACCGCAAATGTGTTGGTGGAGGAGCAGCCTGGCCCTGAGCAGGTCGCGCAATTGCAGACCACGGAAGAGTCGGTGCCCCTCGTCAGAAACTGGGCCGCGGACGAAGCTCAGCAGGCGATGCAACAGGTCCGCGAGCAGCCTGTAACTCATCCTCAGCCCGAAGCGCCGCAAGCTCCACGGCAGGGGTTTGCTTCGCCGGTTGAAGGAGAGGTGCCGCCAGCGGAAGAGATGCTGGACCTGGAAGCTACGCTCGTGGCGGGCAGTTTTCGCGCCATCGAGGGCTTGTCGGATCAAGCGACCCTGGTTTCGTTCGTCGCCGAGTCGGCGGAGCAGCGCTCCGCATTGCCTGTGGCCGCGCCGTCGGAGCGTGAAGCGCGCGAGCTGGTTGTGGCACAGGCCGGCGAACGAGTCCTCGGCCTCTTCGCTGACGAGGTGGAGAACGTCTGCGAGTGGCGCGTCCCGGCTCCGCTGCCGCACGCGCCCCCGGCCGTGATGGGTGTAGTCAGCGTGCGCGGCAGGATGTTGACGGTCCTAGACCCGCTCATCCTGCTCGGCGGCGAGGGCCGGCCGGGGACGATGAACGGCTCGAACGGCTCCATCATCGCGCTGCGCGGCGACGAGCAGTTGGGGCTCGCGGTGGACCGCGTGGTCAGCACCATCGAAATATATCTGGACGAGATTGGCCCGGCGGATGAAGGAGCAGGTGAGAGCGTCTGTCGGGGCGTCATCCGCGGCGAGCACGGCGAGACCATCGTGCTCGACGTCAGAGAGCTTTTCGACGCCGCCATGCGCCGCGCCGAGCGCCGCCGACAACGGACATCTTGAAAGGCAGGAGCCAGATTGAAAGGCAGAATCCAGAATTCAGGAGTCAGAAGTCAGAAGCCAGAATTAAAGAAAGAGGGTTGCGGCCTTTCATTCTGGATTCTGACTCCTGACTCCTGAATTCTGCTTTTACTTATGCACGACCAGGCATTCGCGACTTTGGATTATGACAGGCTGCGCGCGCTCGTCAGGCGCGGGGCGCAGACGCCTATGGGGCGCGAGCGCGCCGAAGAACTAGCACCTATCGCCGACCTGCCGACGTTGCGTCGCGAGTTGGCGGCGCTCTCGGAGTGCGTCGAGTTGCGGCGGCGCGGCGTCTTCTGGTCGTTCACGGAGATGGCTGACCCGCGCGAGCCGCTCCAGCGCCTCAGGATTGAAGGCGCGACGCTTGAGCCCCTGACGCTGCTTGAGCTTGGCCGTTTGTGCGAGCAGGCCCTGGCCGCGCGTGCAGTGATTCTGGCAGAGCGCGAGGCCGCGCCCGTGCTCTGGGGAAACGTCGAAGGTTTGCCGCGCGAGCTGCACAGTCTGGCCGCGCGCATCTCCAACAAAATTCTGCCGAGCGGTGAGCTGGACGACCGCGCGAGTCCGGAGCTGGCGCGCGTCCGTTCCGAAATTACGCACCTACGCTCGCGCATCACGCGCTCGCTCGAAAGCCTTATGCGGCGCTCGGAAGAAGCGATTCAGGACGAGCTGGTCACGGTGCGCAATGACCGCTTCGTCATCCCCGTCAAGTCCGATCACCGCGGGCGCGTCGGCGGCGTCGCGCACGGCTTCTCCTCTTCGGGCGCGACCGTCTTCATAGAGCCCTTGGAGACGATTGAGTCGAACAACGAATTGCAGGCGCTGCGCGAGACAGAGGAGCGCGAAATCTACAAGATTCTTTTCACGCTGACGGAGGAGCTGCGCCGCGAGCTGCCCTCCATCGAACTGGCCGCGGGTGCCGTCGCCGAGCTCGATTTCATCAGCGCGAAGAGAGTCCTCTTTGAAAAGTTCAACTGCGTCGTCCCCGAGATTGACGAAAATAGTTCGCTCGAACTGGTCGAAGCGCGCCACCCGCTGCTCGAAGAGAATTTGCGCGCGGCGGGCGGCGAGGTCGTCCCAGTCTCCTTCTCGCTGGACTCTGAGCATCCGGTGATGGTGATTTCCGGCGCGAACGCAGGGGGCAAGACCGTCGTGCTGAAGACTGCCGGGCTGCTCTCCCTGATGGCCCTCTCTGCGCTGCCTGTGCCGGCCGGGCGCGCGCGTATTCCCTTCTATGCCTCTGTCCTCGCGGACATAGGCGATCACCAGTCGCTGGCCGCCAACCTCTCGACCTTCACCTCGCACGTCGCCAACATCAGCCGCATGATCGAGCTGTGCCAATCGCCCGCGCTCGTCCTGCTCGACGAAGTCGGCACCGGCACAGACCCCGAAGAGGGTTCCGCGCTCGGCGTCGCCGTTGTGGATCATTTCCGGCGCGCGTGCGGCGCGCACGTCCTGGCGACGACGCACTACAGCGGCTTGAAGATGTACGCGGCGAACGAGGAGGCCGTCATCAATGCGAGCGTCGAGTTTGACGAGAAGACTTTGCAGCCGACCTACAGGCTGCTGGTCGGTATCGCCGGGGCGTCCTCCGGGATAGAGATCGCGCGCCGCTTCGGCTTCCCACAGGGAATCGTGCAGGCCGCGACGGCCAACGTTCGCGAGTCCGCGCGCGACGCGGCCCTGTACCTGGGACGAATCAAGCGCGAGGCGGAAGAGGCCGAGCATCTGCGGCGCGCGCTGGAAGAGGAGCGCGCTGCGGTCGCGGAAAAATATTCCTCGCTCGACGTGGAAGCGCGCAAGCGCGAGCGCGAGCGGCAGGCCGCCTTCGAGCGCGAGTTTCAAAAAGCGGTCGCAGACTTCGAGAAACGCTCGCGCGAGCTGGTCGCAAAAGTAGAAGACCGGGCCGAGCGCGCCAAGGTCGAGCGCGAGGCCCAGAAGCGCGCCGCCGAACTCAAACGTGAAGCGCAGCAGGCTGCACGCGCCGTCGCGCCTTTGCCGCGCGGCCCACAGCAACCCTCCCCTGCCCGCCCCGTGCGCGTCGTGCGTGACGGGAAGGTAGTCAACGAGCCCGCCGAAGCTTCACCTGTTGTGCCAGTCGAAGAAGAGTACCGCGTCTCCGCCGCGCGGCCCATCAAGGTCGGCGACAGCGTGCGCCTGCGCTCCTTCGGCTCAATCGGAATCGTGGACAAGCTCGGCAACGACGAAGCAGAGGTGCGCGTTAAGGCTCTGCGCTTCAGGGAGAAGCTGGTCAACCTGGAGCTGGTCGAGGCGGTTCAATCGCCGCAGCCGCGGGCCGGACGATTGGAGAAGCTGCGCGCCGCTGCCTCGCGTGGGACGGAAGTCCGCCTGAGCACAAGTGAAGAGGCTCGCGCCGAACTCAACGTCATCGGGCGCACGACCGACGAGGCCGTGGACGAGGCTGACAAGTTTCTGGACGAAGCGTTTTTGAATAGTCTTCATCACGTTCGCATAGTTCATGGGCACGGCACGGGCGCGCTGCGACGCGCCATCGGCGAATTTCTCAAAAACCACCCGCACGTCGCACGCTTCGCGCAGGCTCCGCAGGATCAGGGCGGCGCGGGCGCGACCGTTGTGGAACTCAGGCAATAAGACCGAAGGACATTTAATCTCATGGGCTTTATTCTACGTCGCACCAGGCAAAAGATCGTGACGGCACTAGTGTCGTTAATCTTAATTACGGCTCTCGCTCAGACTTCATCGGGGCAGCAAGACCTGTACGAGCGCTGGGAGAACGGCGTCAGCGAAGCGTGGTGGTTCGCCGACAGGGCGACGTTGGCGAAGGAGATTACCGCCGCGCAATCACGCTGGAAGTTGATCGAGATTGAGAACGCAACGGCTGCGACGAATGAGTGGGCGGGCGATTACTTTATAGGAGGCGAGACGCACGGGAGATATTTGCGCTGGGCTCCTCGAAATGGGTTCGTACTGATGAACGTGGATAAGTGTCAGGCGATGGTGATGAGCCTGGACTATGGCAAGGCTGCGGCTTCGACGGCGCTGATACAGTTCTTCCCGGAACTCGACCATCAATCTACAGGCTCGCACACGCACTCGCGCACCCGCACGGTGCCGAACAAGCTCCTTCCAGTCAAATGGCGCGGGGTGCATTACCTGATTCCTGAAAGCGAGCTCGCTGATTTCAACGATTATTTAGTCGGTCTGGGTAAATATAACGGCGGCTCTTACATTGAAAGCTCGGAGTTCTATTACAAGCTTAACGACAGGGAAGAAGGCTCTGCTCAAGATGTGCCAATCCTGCCCCCAGGCTTCGAGCGCTTTATCAGGAAGCCGATTGTCGGCCAGATCACGGCGGTCAGAGCAGGTTACAGGAAGAAGGATAGTGAAAATGAATGGTGGGACGATTTCATCATCCCCGTCACTATCAACGTCGGTAACAGCGAGGGCGTCAGGGCTAACATGACGTTCAGAGTGCCCGGCTCCGAGGGCCTTGGCGGAATGGAGGAAAAGGTCTCGGTCAGGCGCGTCGGCTTGCACTCTTCTCAAGGAATAATCGTTCGCACCGTCAGGAAAAATCCGTGCGTGAAAATAGACGAAGACGATGATTGTGGGGGCATTGAGTATCCGTCAATTAAAGCAGGCTGGGCCGTGACCACCAGTCCGTTCTAACAAATCATTTTCAGATTCGCGGGTGGCGCTCGTCAGGCGCGCGCGTTGCCGCCGCTGTTATTGCCAGTCATGCGCTTTCCACAGACATTCATTGACGACCTGCGCCGCCAGGCGGACATCGTGCGCGTCATACAGGACTACGTCTCTCTGAAGAAGAAGGGCGCGAACTGGATGGCTTGCTGCCCCTTTCACCAGGAGAAGACCCCATCGTTTTCCGTCAACCCGGCCAAGGACATTTTCTTCTGCTTCGGCTGCCAGAAGGGAGGAAGTGTCTTCAATTTCGTGATGGAGATTGAGCGCGTCTCTTTCCCGGAGGCCGTCAAGATCGTTGCGGAGAAGGCGAACGTCAGCTTGCCCGCGATGGTCGAGGACAAGAAGTTCGAGGCGCGGCGCAAAGAGGCCGACGAGATTATCGAATTAAACTCCTGGGCGCTCGCCTGGTGGGAGGCGCAGTTAGAGCAGAATCAGGGAGAGGCGCGCACGGCGCGAACCTACCTGGAAGGCCGAGGGATTTCCGACGAGACGCGGCGGACTTTCCGCTTGGGCTACGCGCCAGACAGTTGGGACGCGCTCTCCGCGCACTTGAAGCAGCGCGGGGCCACGGCCTCGCAGATAGAGCGAAGCGGACTCGTCGTTAAAAAAGATGCGGGTGGATTTTATGACCGCTTTCGCGGCCGCCTGATCTTTCCGGTGCTGGACGCGCAGGGTCGCGCCGTCGCCTTCGGGGGGCGAACCCTGGAGCCTGGCGGCGAGCCGAAGTACTTGAACTCGCCCGAGACGGCCGCCTACACGAAGGGGCGTCACCTCTTCGGCCTCAACGTCACGCGCGACGAAATCCGCCGGCGCAAGTTCGCCATTCTGGTCGAGGGTTATCTGGACTTAATCGTCCCCTACCAGGCGGGC
>DATEMM010000499.1:0-10358 GCA_035275605.1 Pyrinomonadaceae bacterium | reverse complement strand
TGCGAGCGCTGGACGATCTCGTCAATCACCTTCTTCTGCTTCTCCTGCTCGACCGCGGCGCGCGCCTGGTCTTTCGGCGACTGCGGCGGTGAGAACGGGTTGGCCGATTGCGAGCCGTTGGAGATCAGTATGTGGCGAGCGTGTACCTGCTCCTGAGGCTTGCCGTCCGGTCCCTCTTTCGTCCCGCGCTCCTCGACCTTGATGATGTGGAAACCGAAATCCGTCTCCACCACGTCGCTGATCTGGCCCGGTTGCAGACTGAAGGCAGCGTCCTCGAAAGGCTTGATCATCTGCCCACGGCCGAACCAGCCGAGGTCGCCCCCCTGCGTCTTGCTGCCAGGGTCGGTCGAAAACTCACCGGCGAGCTTAGAGAAATCCTCGCCCGCGCGTGCGCGCTTTAAGATGTCGTCGGCCCGTGTGCGAGCCTTCGCCGGATCAAGTTCGGGATGCTTCGCGATGTAGGCTTCTATCTCTGCATCCGTCGCCTTGATGCGCTCGACCAGCTTTTCTTTCGCGTAGACTTCGGCCAGAGAGCGGGCCTCCTGCAACATGATCTGGAGCTGCACCTTGCGGTTCTTGTCCAGCCCCTCCTGCCTGCCCTTGCGCTCGGCCACCATGATCTGTGCCCACTGCTGCTTCAACTGCTGCATCTGCGCCTCAGGCAATTCCCCAGCCTGCGGGTTGCGCGCACGCGCGTCAGTAATGAATTCCTGAAACTTCTTCTCCTGCTCCGGCTCTTTCAGGAACGCGTCAATCTCCGCCTGGCCGATGCTGCCCGTGGGTGCCGCCCCAGGCGTCTTCTTGCGCTGCTCCTCCAGGTAGCTCTGCCCTATGACGAGCGAGCGGGCGAGGGTCAACTGCCGCTGCATCTCCGGCCTGTCGGCTACTCCCTCTGACCTGGCCTCTTCGGCCAGCGCGAGCATTTCGCGCAGGTCCTTGGCGAACTCTTTGCGAGCCTCTTTATCGCCCGCGAGCTGTGCCCGCGCCTGCGGAGGGAAAGTCTCAACAATCGTCGCCATGTCATCAGCGGTGAGGTTGACGGCCCCTGTGCGCCCGGCCTTCACCTGCCAGACGACCAGGCCGATGGCGAAAACGATGGCCACGGCGGCGGCGATAAAAGCCTTGGTCGTGGAACTGACGCCCGCCTTCGCTACGGCGGCGGACTTGCGCGCCGCAGGAGCGGCGGAAGCCGTCTCCGTTTTCTCTGCCTGCGAAGATTGCTGCGGCCTGGCCGCTTCGGAATTATCCATCCCGCACGAAGGACAGATGCGCTGCCCTTCCTCCAGATTATTACCGCACTTATGACAAACGCTCATTCTTATCTCCTTATTACAGACCGCCCGCAGGCGCTCAATCAATCCTTAACAATAGAATCAGTATGCTCTACCAACTCCAACAAAACCCCGTTAGCCGACGACGGGTGGATGAATGCGACCAGACAATTGCCCGCGCCCACGCGCGGAGTCTCGTCAATCAAACGCGCCCCGCCCTCTTTTAAGCGTTTCAGCGTCGCGCGGATGTCGTTCACGCGCACCGCGATGTGATGGATTCCCGCGCCGCGCTTCTCAAGAAATTTCGCGACGGGCGAATCGCTGCCGGTCGGCTCCAGCAACTCTATGCGCGGCTCGCCCAAGGGCAACATGGCCACGCGTACCCCTTGCTCTTCGACGACCTCCGTGTGAGTCACTTCCAGGCCGAGAGCGTCGCGCCAGAACTTCAGGGCCTCGTCAATCTCCCTGGTTGCAATCCCGATGTGCTCGATCTTCATCTTCGTCAGTTGGAACAGGCGCGGACCTTAAGTCCACCGAGAACATTCACGGTACAGCCAAAGTGAGTACTTATTCAAGCGGCTCAAGGCCGTTCGCGCGTGGAAGCAGAGTTATTGATCAGCTCTTCGACCGCCGAGTAAGGGTCGCGCCGCTTGTTGGCCACCTCTTCGGCGAGCGCGTCCAGGCGCGCGGACGCCCCGTCGTCGCCGAGCGTCTGTGCCAGCAATCGCTCACGCAGCAGCTCCAAGATTCGCCAGCGGGCGATGGCCTGGCGTCGCTCGTGGTTCGCCTCGGCCTTCTGCTGAAACTCGCGGTAACTCTCGATGGCTGACGCCAGGTCGCCGACTCCCTTGTTCTCTGTCGCGACGGTCTTAACGATGGGCGGCTGCCAGGCGTCCGGGCGCATCGCGAGCGAGAGCAGCGCCTCCAGCTCCTTCTCCGTCCTCAGCACGCCCTCGCGGTCCGCCTTGTTGATGACGAAGATGTCGCCGATCTCCATGATGCCGGCTTTAATCGCCTGAATGTCGTCGCCCATGCCCGGCACGAGCACGACCACGGAGACGTCCGCGGTCTTGACTATCTCCACCTCGTCCTGGCCCACGCCGACGGTCTCGACGATGATCCGGCCGTAGCCCGCCGCGTCCAGAATGGCCA
This sequence comes from Pyrinomonadaceae bacterium, assembly GCA_035275605.1. GTDB lineage: Bacteria > Acidobacteriota > Blastocatellia > Pyrinomonadales > Pyrinomonadaceae > QHXM01. The sequence goes on along the minus strand of DATEMM010000499.1, from coordinate 7,935 downwards.
CCGCGTCAACGGTCGCGCGCGCGAGGCCGCCCAGATTGCCGCGCGTCGCCATCGAGCGGATGAAGACGCCGCTGTCGAGCCCCAGCGTCTGCATGCGTATGCGGTCGCCGAGGATGGCGCCACCCGAAAAAGGGCTCGAAGGATCGACGGCGATGATGCCGACGCGCTCATTCTGTTGCCTGTAGTGAAGGGCCAGTTTGTCAACGAGCGAAGATTTCCCGGCCCCCGGCGCGCCCGTGATGCCGACGACTGTGCCACGCCCTGTGCGCGGGAAGACCGCCCTCATCAGCTCGGCGGCGTCCCCCGCCCCGTCCTCGACCTTGGAAATCGCGCGAGCGACGGCGCGGACATCCCCCGCGACGAGGCGCTCAAATAAATTAGACATAAAAAAAGTACTGAGGACTGAGGACTGAGGGCTGAGTTAAGAACTGTCTTTCTTTTTCTCAGTCCTCAGTCCTCAGTCCTCATCACTGTTTTAATAGCTCGCGGGCGATGATGATGCGCTGGATTTCGGAGGTGCCTTCGCCGATGGTGCAGAGCTTGGAGTCGCGCCAGTATTTCTCGGGCGGGTAATCCTTCGTGTAGCCGTAGCCGCCGTGAATCTGAATCGCTTCCTCGCAGACGCGCACGCTCACCTCGGACGCGTAGAGTTTCGCCATGGAAGATTCCCTGGTCGTCTTCTTCCCGTTATCCTTGAGATACGCGGCGCGGTACATCAAAAGGCGCGCGGCCTCAATCTGCACGGCCATGTCCGCCAGCTTGAACTGAATCGCCTGGAACTCCGAGATCGGCTTGCCAAACTGCTCGCGCTCCTTCGAGTAGCGGACGGCCGATTCGTAAGCGCCCTGCGCGATGCCGACCGCCAGCGCCGCAATCGAGATGCGCCCGCCGTCCAGAATCTGCATCGCGTTGACGAAGCCCATGCCCTCCTCGCCGAGCAGATTCTCCTTCGGTACGTGGCAATCCTCGAAGATGACGCTCGCCGTCTCGGAGGCACGCAAGCCGAGCTTGTTCTCCTTCTTCGAGGGCGCGAAGCCCTGCATGCCCTTCTCGAAGATGAAGGCCGAGATGCCCTTGCTCCGTTGCGCGCGGTCGGTCACGGCCATCGCCACGCAGGTGTCGCCGTGAATCGCGTGCGTGATGAAGTTCTTCGCGCCGTTGACGACCCAGCCGCCGTTCTGCCGCACGGCCGTCGTGCGAGTGCCGGAAGCGTCCGAGCCCGCGCCCGGCTCCGTCAGGCCCCAGGCCCCGAGGTGTTTCCCCTGTGCCAGCGGCACCAGATATTTTTGCTTCTGCTCCTCGGAGCCGTACATGAAAATATGGTTGGAGCAGAGCGAGTTGTGCGCCGCGATGGAGATACCGACCGAGCCGTCCACGCGTGACAGCTCTTCAATGATAGTCGCGTACTCGACGTAGCCCATCCCGGCCCCGCCGTACTCCTCCGGGAAAATCACGCCCGTCAGCCCCAGCTCCGCCAGCTTGGGCCAGAGTTCTATGGGGAAATGCTGCGACTCATCCCACTCCATGACGTGCGGCGCGATCTCGCCCTCGGCGAACTCGCGCACGCTCCACTTTACCTGCTGCTGCTCTTCGCTTAAATCAAACTCCATGAAACACCCCTTAAAAAACAGTGATGAGTACTGAGTACTGAGTACTGAGGAAAAGCGTTCTTTCTTTTAACTCAGTACTCAGTACTCATCACTCAGTACTTTTTTATTCTACCCTAGTCTCGCCGCGTGCCGTTACCCGCGCCGCGCGCTTTCGCCTTCGCTTGCGGTACCCTCTTTCGACGGTCTTTGCCGGTCAGGCGCGCGACCTCCGAGGGCTTGAGAAAGCGCCACTGTTTGGGCGCGAGTCGCTCGTCGCGCAGGAATCCAATCTGGACGCGGCGCAGCTTCGTCACCGAATGGCCGACGGCGTCGAACATTCGCCTGATCTGCTGATTGCGTCCTTCATGCAGCACGACCTCGAACCAGGAGTTCGTGTCGCTCTCGCCCTTCCTGGTAATCTCTGCCGGGGCCGTGCGGACGCCGTCGTCCAGAGCTATCCCTCGCCTCAGGCGCGCGACGGCCTGCTCGGGCGGCACGCCCTTGACCTTCACCTCGTAAACCTTAGCCACGCGGTTGCGGGCCGAGGTGATGTAATTCGTCAACTCGCCGTCGTTGGTCAGAATCAAGAGCCCTTCGGTGTTGAAGTCCAGGCGGCCGACCGGGTGCAGGCGGCCCAGGGCGTGCGGCACGAGCTCTGTGACGAGCGGGCGACCTTCCGGATCGGAGACGCTCGTCAGATAGCCGCGCGGCTTGTTGAGCAGCACGTAAACCTTCTCGCGCGCCTGTAGCTGCGGATTAATCAGGCGTCCGCGAACCTTGATGTGGTCGCGCTCCGGGTCAGCCTTCGCGCCGAGCTCCGACACGACCTTGCCGTTGACCGTCACCTCGCCTGCCGCGATCATCTCCTCAGCGTGACGGCGCGACGCGACTCCGGCGGCAGCAATTATTTTTTGAAGTCTCTGTTCCAACTAACACCCCGTCAATCCTGTCGCTAGCCTGGCAACCCGAGGGACGCGCGCATGATTTTACGTACCTTTTCACATCTCTGGACGGCTTCGCGCGCGTCGTTCTCATCATTTGCGTTGGCCACTACTTGCAATTCACGCCTCGCGGTGGCGAAATCGCCTTCCGCTTTGTTTACCCATTCACGGGTGATTGGATTCATATGATGTCAAACCCTTTTCGATAATCTCACATATGAACCAATCCTTATTAACAAGTCGTTCCTTCACCTGTTCGGGCGTCCGCACCAGTAAGTCCAGAGAGAAATGCGGGGATTCATCCTGTTTAAAATCTCCAAGGCTTTGTGAGCGGGCTTTCCCTTGAACGGGAGTATGACCAGAAGGTCAACGTCTGAATCAGCACCCGGCGTCCCGTAGGCGTAGGACCCGAACAAGATGATGCGCTCGGGTTGAAACTCCCTGGCGATGCCTTCGCTTAAAAGCCGTATCTTATCCATCCCCACCATAAAATTTCACCGCAGCCAACATAGCCCTCGACCCGAGCCCTGGCTCATTGATTATGTCATCCCACCAGCCAAATCTTCGAAGTCTTCGATACTCGGCAGCTCCGATAAATCTTTGAGGCCGAACTGGAGGAGGAACTCTTTTGAGGTGCCGTACATCATCGGCCGCCCGATAGTTTCTTTACGGCCGCAGGCCTTAATCAGCCGCTTGTCGAGCAGAGTCTTGATGGCCGACGGCGACTGCACGCCGCGAATCTCCAGAATCTCCGGCACAGTGATGGGCTGCTTGTAGGCGATAACGGCCAGAGTCTCCAGGGACGCGAGCGACAGTTTGGCCGAAGGGCGCGACTTGAGGAAGGCGCGGACGTGCTCGTGATGCTCGGGTCGCGTGGCGAACTGCCAGCCGCCCGCGACCTCGCGCAGGTGCAGGCCGCCGTTTCGCCCGTTGAACTCTTCGGCCAGCCCTTCCAGCGCCGTCTCGATCCACCCGCGGTCCTCCTTGAGTACGTCGGCCAGGGCCTTGACGCTCAGAGGCTCTTCGGAGACGAAGATCAGGGCCTCGATGATTGCCATCATCTCCGCCATGCTGCGGACGTTGTGCGGAGCTTCTGATTCTTCGGCAGCCGCGCCGTTTTCGTTCTCGCTATCCTGATCGGCGCGAAGGGCACGCTCTTCCAGTGCGTCCTCTGCGTCCGCGTCATGAATGACGACGCCCTCTTCTTCTTCGGCCGCGGACGCGTCGTCGAACATGACGCCGTTTCCGTTCTCCGCCCCGTCCTGGTTTTCCGGGCTCACGGCTTTATGCAATTTGTCTTTTAGCTTTTTGATCATAGACATAAAGTTTTCAGGCGCTGGCGTGCGCGATGATTTCGCCGAAGGTCTCTCGCTGGATGAGAGAGATTTCGGTCGTGCGAACGAGTTCAAGGACGGAGAGGAACGCGAGCACCAGCTCGCGGCGCGAGCCTGCGCGCTCGAAGAACTTGCGTAGGTTCAGTTCCCCTGCCGAGAGAACCATGTTGCGCAGGCGTTCGAGCATCTCCGTCATGGTCATCTCCTCGCGCTCTATCTCCATCAGGACTTCTTCCTTGTGGCGCGCGAGAATCTGCTGGAAGACCTTGAGGAGATCGAAAAGTCCGACGGCCACTTCCGGGTTCTGCTTGTCCGTCTCAAGCTCGCCGCGCGTGAAGACAGCCTGCTCGACGGTCGCGCGCGACCAGAGCATCTGCGCCGCGGCCTTGTACTTCTGATGCTCCAGAAGCTGGTTGACCAGCTCGGAGCGCGGGTCCAGCATCTCCTCCTCATCAATCGCTGCGAGCGGGTCGCGCGGCAGGAGCATCTTGGACTTCAACTCGATGAGCTGGGCCGCCATCACTAAAAAATCGCCGGCGAGGGCGATGTCCAGTTCTTTCATCAACTGAAGGTAGCGCAGATACTCGTCCGTGATCCGCGCTACGGGGATGTCGTAGATGTCTACTTGCTCCTGCCGGATCAGGTAGAGCAGCAAGTCCATCGGCCCGGAGAACTCGCCCATGACGAGCTTCAATTCCTCGCCGTCGCTGCCGGTGACGATTTCGGGGCGGGAGCCCGCGACGCTGATAGTCGTCGGAGCGGCGGCGGTCGCCGTCGGCGCGACGCCTGGGCTCAGGTTCAAGTCTACGGTCGTTTCGTCCATCATCCCTCCGCACTTAGTTGGCCACTGAAGGCACAGAGACACAGAGAGAATGAAAAAGGAAGGGCTTCGTCACGGCAATCAGTTCTCACTCTCTTTATTTCCTTCCCTCTTTCTTCTCTGTGCCTCTGCGTCTCTGTGGCTAATCAGCTATTTGCTATGCGCCCAGTGGAGGCCCATACGCGCCCTGACCTCTTCCATCGTCACGCGGGCGATGCTGCTGGCGCGCTCGCGCCCCATCTCCAGGATGCTATCCAGTTCCTCGTCCGAGATGCCGCGCACGCGCTCCTGGAAAGGTCGCAGGAATTCTACCACCAGGTCGGCCAGTTCGCCCTTCAACTGAGCGTAACCTTTGCCCGCGAAATGCTCTTCGATTGCCTGCGGCTCTTGCCGCGTCAGCAGCCTGTAGATGGTCAGGAGATTCATCAGCGCCGGTCTGGTCTCGTCAAAGCGTATCTCTGTGCCGGAATCCGTCACCGCCCGTTTGAACTTCCGCGTGACTGTGTCGGCGTCGTCCATGAGCGCGATGCTCGCTTGCGGGTTCTCGTCCGACTTCGCCATCTTCTTCGTCGGGTCGCTCAGGGACATGATGCGCGCGCCGACTTTCGGGATGAACGGCTCGGGGATCTTGAAGGTCTCGCCGTAATCGCGGTTGAAGCGCATCGCCACGTCGCGCGTCAGCTCCAGGTGCTGCTTCTGGTCTTCGCCGACGGGGACGAGGTCCGTCTGGTAGAGCAGGATGTCCGAAGCCATCAGGACCGGGTAGTCGAAGAGCCCTACGTTGACGTTCTCCCTCTGCTTGCGCCCCTTCTCCTTGAACTGCGTCATGCGGTCCAGCTCGCTGATGCGCGTCATGCAGTTGAGGACCCAGGCCAGCTCCGCGTGTTCGGGGACGTCCGACTGGATGAAGACGGTCGAGACCTGCGGGTCAATCCCGGCGGCCAGGTAGAGGCGTGCGACCTCCCTGGTCTTTTGTGCCAGGTCTTTCGGGTTCTGCGGGTTGGTGAGGGCGTGCAGGTTGACGACGCAGAAGAAACTCTCGTACTCCTGCTGCAACTCGACCCAGTTTCTCAGAGCCCCCAGGTAGTTGCCCAGGTGAAAGCCGCCGGTCGGCTGCGCGCCGCTGAATATTCGCTTACGCATGTGTCCTTAACGCCCGCCGCCGAAATCCGGGCCGCCTCAGGCCCTTTCTACATCAACAACAGGTTGATGATGAAGCCTAGAATCGGCGAGAAGATTTTGCTGAACAGGCCCATGTAGAGAAAGACCATCAGAATCAGAAAGCCGTACTGCTCAAGCGCCGTGAGTGCGGGCTGCAAGCTCGGGGGCAAGAACGTCTGTAGAATCTTACTTCCGTCGAGCGGGGGGAAAGGCAGCAGGTTAAAGATGGCCAGCGAGACGTTCATGATTAAAGAGTAAAGCAGGAACATCCTGAGCGGCGTCGCCATGTCCGCGGACATCGTCCCGTTGTCGAAAAGCCCCAGGGTGCCCGTGGCGATCAAGACTTTGAAGACGACGAAGGCGGTGATGGCGATCAGCAGGTTGGCCATAATCCCCGCGCCCGAGACCATCACGTTCGCCAAATCCTTATTACGCCAGCGCAGCGGATTAACGGGCGTGGGCTTGCCCCAGCCGATTAAGGGTATCGCGGCGTAAGCGCCGCCCATGTGGGCGAAGATGAAGCCCGCTATCGGAATCAGGAGCGTCCCGATGGGGTCCACGTGCGCGACCGGGTTGAGCGTGATTCGTCCGAGCAGGCGCGCCGTGTCGTCCCCGAAGCGGTTGGACATCCAGGCATGCGCCGCCTCGTGCGCCGAGATCGCGAAGATCAGCACGACCATGTAGATGATAAGTTGCCCGACGTCGAAACCTTCCATGCTAAACAGACCCACCCACACAGACAGATGACTCGAAGCTTTCAAAAGTAGCACGCGCGTTTTGCACTGTCAAAAAGGAGAGTAGTGTCCTAATCTAAAATCAGAAGCCCATCTAATCCCTAGCCCATCTAATCCGTCCGAAAGCCCCGAAGGGGCGTCATATAATAGCCTGGGGCAGCGCCCCTGGTTACGGTCATCCTTATCAGCGCTAGCCCTGAAAGGGCGGAATATGTATTTCGCCCTTTCAGGGCTTGACGTGGAATGTTGTGCCAGGTTCCTGGGGCGATGCCCCAGGCTTTCATATCTCGCCCCGTTGGGGCTTTCGGACAGCTTTCCTCAGACTCATGTTATGTAAATCAATTTAGGACACGACCAAAAGGAGGCAGTTCCCGAGAGCTACCTCCTTATTTGAATTAACGACTTTGAGATAAGGAATAATTTCAACCCGGAAGGGGCAGGAATCATTTACTTACTTTATTCCGGGGGGTGCTAGCCAAGGAGCGCCCCTTGAATGCCGAGCGGAAGGCTGTAGACTGCTTCGCTTGTGGCGACGACCATTTCACCCGCCGGGCCGAAAGCCAGTCCGACGACGTTCATTCCGGCGACGAACATCTCGGCGTCCTGCCCGCCGGGAGCGATGCGGACGATGCCGCGCCGCCCACGCCAGGAGGCCGCCACGTATAGATTGCCTTCGACGTCGAAAGCCAGCCCATGCGGGCGGCCCAGGCCGCGGTAATAGACATCGACTGCGCCGTCGCGGTCAATCCGCATCACGGACTCGAAGCTCGAAACCGTTGGGCCAGTGACGTAGAGCGCCTCGTCAGGCCCGAAGGCCAGGTGATAGGCAGAGACGGACGGCTCCAACTGCGCCCAGGGCCTTTCCTCCCCAATCCCGTTGACGCGGTAGATGGTGCCCGTGCGGTCGCCGACGTACATGCGCCCCTCGCTGTCAAAGGCCAGTCCAGTCGCCACGCCCAGGTTCCTGGCGAAAGCGACGGCCTCTTTGAAAGGCGTAATCCGGTAGACGTTGCCGTCCATGCGGCTCGTCACAAACATTTGTCCGGATTTGTCGAAGGCTATGCCGGTCGGGTTGGTGATGTCGCCGGAGAAATCCGACAACTCGCCGCTGGTGTTCAGGCGAAAGATGGTGACGGGAAAATCCTGACCGCGCGAGCCGGAACGCGTGACGTAGAGCGAGCCGTCGTCCGTGTCAAAGGCCGGGTTGGCGACGAGGTGCAGGTCGTCCGCGAGCCTGGAGGCGACCGAGAACTTCGCAGGGGCGCTCCGCCGCTCGTCGCACTCCAGCGTCAGCTCCACTTCCCCGCCCAGGCTGTTCTCCGGGATGGTGGCCAGCAGTCGCCGCGTCGAAGCCCC
>DATEMM010000498.1:0-17643 GCA_035275605.1 Pyrinomonadaceae bacterium | reverse complement strand
AGTTTCTGTTTTTCACTGACCACTGGCCACCGACCACTGACCACTGACTATCGACCATTGAAATGATTTCCAGATACACTTTGCCCGAGATGGGCGCGCTCTGGTCTGAGCGGAACAAGTTTCAGAAGTGGCTCGACGTGGAGGTCGCCGTCTGCGAGGTCCACGCAGAGATGGGCGTGATCCCGCAGGAGGCCCTCGAAGAGATCAAGTCGCGCGCGACCTTCACAGTCGAGCGCATCAGCGAGATCGAGAAGACGACCGACCACGACGTGATAGCCTTTACCACGAACCTGGCCGAGTCAATCGGCGACTCCGCGCGCTTCGTCCATTACGGTCTGACCTCCTCGGACGTCGTGGACACGGCCAACGCGCTCCTGCTCAGGGACTCGTGCGAGATTCTGTTGGGTAAGATAGGCGCGCTGTTAGAGGTCTTAAAGCGCCGCGCCTTCGAGTTCAAGGCGACACCGCAGATCGGGCGCACCCACGGCATTCACGCCGAGCCGACCTCTTTTGGCATGACCTTCGCCCTCTGGTACGACGAGATGCGGCGCAATCGTGCGCGCCTGCTGGCGGCTAGAGAAAGAGTCGCGGTCGGTAAAATCAGCGGCGCGGTCGGCGCGTTCGCGCACCTAGACCCGATAGTTGAAGAGAAGGTATGCCGTCGCCTGGGTCTCAGGGCTGCGCTCGTCTCGACGCAGGTCATACAGCGCGACCGCTACGCCGAATATCTCTGCGTGCTGGCCATCGTCGCTTCGTCCTTAGACGAGTTCGCGCTGCAAGTTCGCCACTGGCAGCGCACGGAGGTGCGCGAGGCGCAGGAAAAGTTCAAGCGCGGGCAAAAAGGATCCTCCGCCATGCCGCACAAGCGCAATCCGATCCTCTCGGAGCGCATCTGCGGCATGGCCCGCACCGTGCGCGCCAACGCCATCGTCGGCCTGGAAAACGTGGCTCTCTGGCACGAGCGCGACATCTCGCACTCGTCGGCCGAGCGCATAGTGCTGCCGGACTCTTCCGCCGCGCTCGATTACATGCTCGCCAAGACGGCTTCGCTGTTGGACGGCCTGGTCGTTTACCCGGAGCGGATGCTGGAGAACCTGAACGCGACACGCGGGCTGGTCTTCAGCGGGCAGCTTCTGCTAGCGCTCACGCAGAATGGTGTCTCGCGCGAGCAGGCTTACGAGTGGGTGCAGCGTAACGCGATGAAAGTCTGGGACGAGGGCGGCGATTTTCAGACGCTGGTGCTGGCCGACCCGGACATCCGAAAGCATCTTTCGGAGGAACGGATAAGGAGCGCTTTCTCGCTCGACACTTATTTGAGGAACGTTGACGCCGTCTTCGAGCGAGTTTTTAATGAGGCGGGCGGGCAAACGGAAAACGGCGACTGAATTTATTGAAGAGCCGACGAAAGCTTAGACGATTAAACTGATACGGAGCAGGCGGCAGATGAAAGCTAAAGTTTATGTCACACTCAAGCCGGGCGTCCTGGACCCGCAGGGCAAGGCCATACAGCATTCCGTAGAGCTTCTGGGCTTCGACGGCATCGCCGACGTGCGCCAGGGCAAGTACTTCGAGATCGCGCTCGACAATTCTCTCACCGAGGATAAAGCGCGCGAGGCCGCCACGCAGATGGCGCGCGACGTGCTCTCGAATCCAGTCATAGAAGATTACCGCGTGGAGATCGAGAGCTGAAATTCGCCCTCCGCTCTTAAACCGGAGACTCACCAGGTAATATTGTTTTTGACGCTCTTCACGCCGTCTATGGTGTAGGCCAAATTTCCAGCTATGGTTTTTTGCGTCTCGTTGAGAACTTTCCCTCGCAGAGTGACGTTGCCGTAACTCACGTCCACGTCTATGGTCGAATAGGAGAGTGCTTCTTTCTCTTCCAGCAACTTATTGTTGATTGCCGCCCAGAGATACAAGTCATCGCTGCCGTTCCCGACGCTGGCCCCGAAATCTTTAGACGCCTGAGCATAGCCCCCTCTGTTCCTATCAAAATGCTCGCGGGAAAAGTGCTTGCCGAATAGTAGATTCTCGGCCTCGTTGGAGTTTGCGCCCGGCCTCGCTCCCGTACTGTTTGAATTTACAGACGCGCTTCTGTTAGCGATGAGGAAAACAGAGACGCCGATTACGAGCAAAGCGATGACGGCCATGATGGTCCGCGATGTCCGTTTCGACTTTGGCAGAGAATGCCCGTCATGCTTTTCAGCGTCGAAGGCTGGCGGCTTTTGACTTTCGCTTGACTCTATCTTAGGCGAAATCAACGTCGCCGCCGCGGCCGTGCTGACAATCTCTGATCTATCTTCTATCTCGCTTTCTGCTACATAGTTGCTGGCGTTCAGGCTCTTTATTCGCGGGGCAAACACCCTGTGAAATAGTTCTAGTTTCTCCTTCAGCCATTTGTGCTGCGCTTCCCAATCTTGTCTGTTTTCAGGGTCGGTTTTATACCTAGTTAGGCGTATGTGGCTCTCCTTCCCACTCGAGAGTTCTCTCCACTCAAGATGCTCTCCAATTTCCCGTTCAATAACTTCTTTGTCTTGATGTAACAAATGAAAATGGGGCTTAGCTTCCGGGCCTGCCAGAGTTATGTTTACGCTTATCCTTCTCCCTTTTCTCTGAATAGTAGCTGCCGACATAAAGTTCGTGCGCCCGACAGAGAAGGGATACCACTGTTGGGGCTGCGGCTTCTGCGTCTTGAGGGAGCTGTTACTCCGTAACAAGAAATCTCTAAAGGCTGTCCAATACTCTAACTGTAATCTCTGTGTGTCCGTGAGATTGTCTTCTTTATTAGCGGGACTGGCGGGGGACGGAATGATTATGGTCGGCGGCAGAACTGTGTCCTTTAATTCAATCGCCTCTGCCCTGTCCCGATTAACTCCCTTGAGAGCGGCGCGCATCTCCGTCGCACTGGCCGTCCGCTCCCTGCGGCTAACCGCCATCGCTCTTTCGAGAATCTCCGAGATTTCCCGCGGCACTTCCGGCTTCATTTCGTGCGCCGGCTGGAGCGGGTCGTCTCGCCCCTCCTCCAGAGCGTTGAAGCGAGTCGGAGCGTCCGTCGGCATGATTCCTGTAATCAGGTGATAGAGAGTCGCACCCAACGAATAGAGATCACTCTTCGGGTCCGTCCCCGAACCATGTATCTGCTCTAAGGGGGCGTAAACGGGTGTGTAGCCGAAGACACTTCTGCTGGTCATTATTGACGTACTCTGCCCGAGCGTACCCTTGGCTAACCCGAAGTCCAGAAGAATGATTTGCCCCGAGCCCGACAGCTTTAAGTTCTGGGGCTTGATGTCCCTGTGGACTATCGGCGGCTCCTGTTTGTGAAGGTAGCAGAGTGCATCCAACAACTGGTCGGCCCACTCTAAAACTCTGTTAGGCGGGAACGCGCCCTTGCGCTTTTTCAACATCTCCCAGAGGTCTTCGCCCTCCACGTAATCCATCACCAAGAACTGGCCGTCCCCTTCCGTGAAGTGGTCGATCACTCTCGTCATCGCGGGGTGACGAAGTTTATTGAGCAGCCTTGCCTCTCGCTCGAACTGTTTGCGTGAGGCCTCATCCGAGTAGTGGGACTCTTTTATCGCGACCTCGCTGTCGAACCGCTCGTCTATGGCGAGATAGACGCTGCCCATCCCACCCTCGCCCAACTTTCGGACGACGCGGTATCTGTTTTGAAGAATGGTATTCGGCGCGAGTGCCATCTACATTCACAGTACTGCGGGATTGAGAGACCGATTGGCTGACTTCAAGAACGGCTGAGCATATTAGCGTAAATTCAATCTCCGGGCGAGAGTTTCGTCGTCAGGTGTGCGAGCCTGACGGCAGTGGCGGGCCGCAAACGGGGCGTGGTAAAGTTAGCCGGGTCGGAACATTCCTCGTGGAGATTGAGAGTTGAAATTCGGCGTTATAGTTTTTCCTGGCTCGAACTGCGATCACGACGCCTACCACGTGATCTCCAAGCACGTCGGCCAGCCCGTTGACTTCATCTGGCACCGCGACACGGAGCTCGACTCCTACGACGCGGTCATCATCCCTGGCGGCTTCTCCTACGGCGATTACCTGCGCGCCGGAGCCTTGGCGCGCTTCTCGCCCGTGATGAATTCCGTCAAAGAGTTCGCTTCGAGCGGCGGCCTAGTGCTCGGCATCTGTAACGGCTTTCAGATTCTCTGCGAGACAGGACTTCTGCCGGGCGCGCTGATACGCAACCGTGATCTGCATTTCATCTGCGAGCACGTCCAGGTGCGCGTCGAAACCACTGAAACCCCCTTCACCAATCAGCTCAGGGCCGGGAGCGTCCTGCGTATCCCCGTGGCGCACGCCGAAGGCAATTACGTCTGCGACGATGCGACCTTGGAAGAGTTGGAGCGCGAGGACCGCGTCATCTTCCGTTACTGCGAGGAGGACGGGCAGGTGACTGCTGCGGCCAACCCGAACGGCTCGCGCGATAACATCGCCGGCATCTGCAACCGCGAGCGTAACGTGCTGGGGCTAATGCCGCACCCGGAGCGTGCCTGCGAAGACCTCCTGGGCTCCTCCGACGGGCGCGACATCTTCCGCTCACTGGCGGCCACGCTGGCGGCCAACGCCCCCGCCTTTTGACCCTGAAACTTTCGAGAAACGTACCATCCCTAAAATCATGACCGAAGAGCGTAGAGAAGAGGAGCGAAAGAGCGTCACGCTCGAAGCACGCTGGGAAGGCGGCTCTGGCCTGCGCCCGGCGCGCGTCAGCGACATCAGTCTCGGCGGCTGCTACCTGGACACGTTCGGGGCGCAGGTGGAGGTCGGCGAGGTCATCGCCCTCGAACTCAAGCTGCCATCGGGCGAGTGGCTGGCGCTGCGCGGCTCCGTGGCTTTCTATCACCAGGGTTTGGGTTTTAGCGTCTGCTTCACGTTCCTGACGGACGAGGAGCAGTACCAGCTCACGCAGATAATCAACTCTTGAAATTCAGAACAAGGGATAGCCGGGGTTTGAAGAGATGAGAAGATTGTTTGCCTCCGCGCTGCTTCTGCTGCTAATCATTTGCGCGCCCGCTTTCGGCCAGGAGCGCGACCTGCAATTGACCATCGGCGTCGTCAATCAGGCGTCTTGCCGGGCCAACGCCGGCACGGACATGCTGCAACTGACTTTGAAGCTGCGCTACACAAACGCCGGCAGCCGAAAGCTGATCCTCTACAGGGGCAACAGGCTTTTTTACCAGGTCTTCGTCAGCCGCAGCCGCGAGGACGCGCTGGCCAGAAGGTTCGAGATGTACACGACCCATTCGCGCTATTTTGACGAGCAGCCGGAGAAGATTAGCGCCGCGCATCCTGGCGGCGTCTTCGTGACTCTGCCGCCGGGCGCCTCTTACGAAACGAGGCAGGTCATAGCGGTCCCGGTTGCGCGCGAAGCCGCGAGCCGCGTGAACGTTGCCATCCCACCGGGCGAGCACGTCGTCAACATAGTGACCTCCACCTGGTACGAATCCAGAAAGCTGGCCGAAGAATTGCGCGAGCGCTGGAGCCCGCGCGGGTTCCTGTGGGTGGACCCCGTCGGGTCGGACTTCGCCGCGTTCACAGTGGACAACGTGCGAGCGGCAGCGGTCTGCCAGTAGATTTTGGGGGAGCGCACCCTTCAAGGTAATCTAAGGATGAAAGCGACGGACGACTTCGGGCGGCGCAGGCATCGCAGGTACAGGGACGCGCCCGAGAACGAGCAGCCCGTTCGCCTGCCGCAACCGGAGTCCGACGAAATCCTCTCCTGGGAAGAAGTCAATCGCACGCACCGCATACGCAACGGCGTCTACCAGCGCGGAGGGCGTCTCGTCTCGCTGCTGACGGATTTCGGGCGCATCAATCCCTGCTACCCGGACCAACTGGCCGAAGACGAAGACACTCTCTACTACACAGGCAACGGGCGGCGTGGCGACCAGTATTTGAATCCTGGCAACCGCGCGCTGCTCGCGGCCATCGAGAGCGGACACGCTGTGCCGCTCTTTAACAAGCTCTCGGTCGGGCGCTGGCAGCACATGGGGTACTGGCGCGTCACGGCCGGGCGTCAAATCTTCGACGAGCGGGAAAAGCGCATGCTCTGGCAGTTCACACTCAAAAGAGTCAGGGGCCGAACATTTCCCGCCGCGGGCTCGTAAAGCTCGTCTTGAAGCCCTTAAAGCTTGAAACCAGTGGTTCGTCGCTGTTACTCTCTCAATTCTTCCGCCGGAAAACCTGAAAGGAGTCTCAAAGAAGATGATGAAGAATTACAGATTCGCTCTCTCCCTCGCCCTTATTCTAGCCGCGTCCCTCGTCGCTCTTGGCACAAGACCCGAGAAGACATACGGCGTCAACATCGGCCAGCCGGTCGCGGACTTCAAGCTGCCGGACGTGGACGGGCAGGAACACTCGCTCTCCTCTGTCAAGGGCAGGAACGGGACGGTCATCATCTTCATCTCCGCGCAGTGCCCTATGGTCGCGGCCTATGCCGAGCGCATAGAGAAGCTCGCGCAGGATTACCGCGCGCGGGGCGTCAACGTTGTCGGCATCAATTCCAACGCGACCGAGACGGTGGACGACATCAAGCACCACATCAGCAGCAACAATTTCTCTTTTGCAGTGCTGCGAGACAAGGGCAGCAAGATCGCGGACATGCTCGGGGCCGAGCGCACGCCCGAAGTCTATTTCCTGGACGCCGCCAACAAGCTCGTCTATCACGGCCGCATCGACAACCACAAGAACGTGGAGATGGTTCAGTCGAACGACCTGCGCGACGCCATCGACGCGACGCTCGCGGGCAAGCCCGTCGTCAAGACAGAGGCCGCGGCCTTCGGCTGCACGATCAAGCGCGGTTAAGCAATCAGGATGAAACGCCAAGCCACCCTCGCGCTCTGCCTCGCAGCGGTCGCGCTCATAACTCTTCCAGCCACGGCGCGGCGCGCTCTCTCTTCGCGCGCCGCGTCCAATAGCGTTCATGCGCAGAAACGCAAGGCTAGCTCCAGGGCTTCCAGCGCTCCTGCCGTGCGCGAGATAGACCTCGAAGGCTTGAAAAAACTGTTCCAGCGCGACGGGAAGAATGGTCGTCCGCTGCTCGTCAACTTCTGGGCGACCTGGTGCGACCCCTGCCGCGAGGAATTCCCCGACCTGGTGCAGATAGACAAGGACTACAAGGCGCGCGGGCTGGAGTTCGTCACCGTCTCTTTGGACGACGCGAGCGACATTAAAACCGGCGTGCCGCAGTTCCTGCGCGAGATGCGCTCGACGATGCCCGCCTACCTCCTGAACGTCGCAGACCCTGAACCGGCCATCAAGTGGGTTGACGTGGAATGGAACGGCGGCCTGCCTTCGACCTACCTCTACGACGGGCAGGGGCAACTGGTCTTCAAGCACACGGGGCGCGTTGACGCTGCGGAGCTTCGCGCGGCTCTCGAAAAAGTGGCGGGCGGCAAGTGACAAGTGACAAAGTGACGGGCTAATATCTCCTGCTCGTCACTTTTTATATTGTCACTCGTCACCGTTCTTATGATCACTCCCGAAGTAGTCTCCGCACACAACCTGACCGCAGAAGAGTTCGCGCGCATTAAAGAGCTGCTGGGCCGCGAGCCGACTTTCCCGGAGCTAGGCATCTTCTCCGTGATGTGGTCCGAGCACTGCTCCTATAAATCTTCCCGCGTACATTTGAAGAGACTCCCGACCGAGGGCGAGCACGTCATCGTCCCTCCGGGTGAGAACGCGGGCGTCGTGGACGTCGGCGACGGCTGGTGCGCCGCCTTCAAGGTCGAGTCCCACAACCACCCTTCTTTCATAGAACCGTTTCAGGGCGCGGCGACCGGCGTTGGCGGAATCCTACGTGACATCTTCACGATGGGGGCTCGCCCCCTGGCCGCGATGAACTCGTTGCGCTTCGGCTCGCTCGAACACGGAAAGCACGGAAGGCGCAACCGCAGCCTCCTGGCGGGCGTGGTCGCAGGGATTGCGCACTACGGCAACGCCTTCGGGGTGGCGACCGTCGGCGGCGAAGTCGCTTTCGACAACGCCTACGCCCTGAACCCTTTGGTCAACGCCTTCGCCCTAGGGTTGGTGCGCCGCGACCAGATATTTTTCGGCAAGGCGACGGGCGTGGGCAATCCCGTCCTCTACGTCGGGGCAAAGACGGGCCGCGACGGCATTCACGGCGCGACGATGGCTTCGGCCGAGTTTGACGAGGAGGCGCTGGAGAAGCGCCCGACCGTGCAGGTGGGCGACCCCTTCCTGGAAAAACTTCTGCTCGAAGCCTGCCTGGAGGCTATGCGGAGCGGCGCGGTCGCAGGCATTCAGGACATGGGCGCGGCCGGCCTGACTTCTTCTTCGTGCGAGATGGCGGCGCGGGCCGGGACAGGAATCGAGCTGGATTTGAATCTGGTCCCACAACGCGAAGAGGGTATGACCGCCTACGAGATGCTGCTCTCGGAATCGCAGGAGCGCATGTTAATCGTCGCCCATCGCGGGCGCGAGCGCGAGGTGATGGACATCTTCCGCAAGTGGGACCTGGACGCAGTCGTCATCGGGCGCGTGCAGGAAGGCGACCACATGCGCGTCGTTCATAATAACGAGGCGGTGGCAGACATTCCCGTCAAAGCTTTGACGGACGAAGCGCCGCGCTACGAGCGACCCATGAAGAGCCGGGACGCTTCGCGAACTGAAGACGTAGCCGTCGGCGGAGGGCTGGATGTTCTCTCGCCCGCGCCGCCGACCGCTCCTGTCTTCGAGAAGATGTCAGAAGTGGCGGGCCAGGAGACTGACATAAACTCTGCGGGCGGCTCGCCTGAGAATTTTAACGAAGCCCTGATGCGGCTCGTCTCCGCGCCGAACATCGCGTCGAAGGAGTGGGTCTACAGGCAGTACGACCACATGGTCAGGACGAACACGGCTGTGCTGCCGGGCGCGGACGCCGCCGTCGTGCGAATCAAGGAGACGCGGCGCGCTCTTGCCATGTGCCTGGACGGCAACGGGCGCTATTGCGCCGTCAACCCGCGTGAGGGGGCGCGTCTCATCGTCGCGGAAGCCGCGCGCAACGTCGTCTGCGTGGGGGCGCGCCCGCTGGCCATCACCAACTGCCTGAATTTCGCCTCGCCCGAGCGCCCGGAAGTGATGTGGTCTTTCTCCGAAGTGGTGGACGGGATGAGCGAGGCTTGCCGCGCGCTGGGGACTCCGGTGGTTTCCGGCAACGTCTCCTTCTACAACGAGACGGAGGGGCGCGGCATCCTGCCCACTCCCGTCATAGGCATGGTCGGACTCGTCGAGGACGTGCGCCGCGTCATCCAGCACGGCTTCAAAGGGGGCGGCGACATCATCGCGCTGCTGGGGACGACCAATGACGACCTCTACACGAGCGAGTACGCCGCGACCATTGAGGGGCGCACGACCGAAGAGATGATTCATGAAGGACGCGTGCCCGTGCTAGACATGGAGCGCGAGTTGAGCGTGCAGGCGGCCTGCCTGCGCGCGGCCGAAAGCGGATTGCTTCGCTCGGCCCACGACTGCGCCGACGGCGGGCTGGCCGTCGCCCTGGCCGAATGCTGCTTCTCATCTCTCAACCGTGGGGCCGTCGGGGCAAAGGTGGAACTCTCCGGGACGATTTCCCTTCACGCCAGGCTTTTCGGCGAATCGCCCTCGCGCATCGTCTTGAGTTTTGGCGAGGAGGCGCTCCGTGAAATCGAAGGGATCGCCGCGCAAACGGGCTGCCCGCTGACCGTCCTGGGGCACACCGGGGGAGAGCGTTTGAGCATCACAGCGGACGGCCGGGAAGTGATAGACCTCAAGGTCAGTGAACTGGAAGCGGCGTGGCGGACCTCTCTCGGCAGAAAACTTCGCGCGGAGGCGCTCGTCGCCGGCGCGGAATGAGACTTAAAAGCGTGCTGGATGATTTTTACTTCCGCGCTCGGCGCGGATAGTTCATACTGCTTTCAAACAAGCGGAAAGGAAGTGAACCCCCGATGAAGCGAGCGATACTGATTCTGTCGTGTCTCCTCTTACTGGCACAGGGAGCGGCGGCGCAATTGGGCACCGCTGCCAAGAAGCCGGCGGCTGACCCGCGCGTCAAGGCCGCGCTGGATCAAATCGGCTACAAGTATCAACTGACGGACGACAACGATTACAAGCTGGTCCCCATCCAGACGGAGCAGGCGGGGACGGGCGCGGACGGCAAGCCCGCGTATCGAAGCCAGCTCGTCTACGTCAACTCGAACGTCGAGAAGTACGGGACGCTGGAGATTCGTGAAGTCCTCGCGCCCGCTTTCCTGTCGAACGGACCGCTCTCGGCGGCGGTGGCCAACCGGCTGCTGCGCGAGAATAATTCCGTCAAACTGGGCTCGTGGCGGCTGGTCGTGATTAACAGCGGCCAGAACGCTGGCAAGTACCTCGCCATGTACGCCGCGCAGATTGCCGCGGACAGCGACGCCGAGTCGCTGAGGCTGACAATTAAGAGCGTGATCCTGATCGCCGACCGGATGGAGAAAGAACTGACCGGGGCGGACGACTACTGAGGGATGAGGGCGGAGGGATGAGGGATGAAAGTGGTTGAGTGAACCGCTCGATGAATCGAATGATTCAAGCGGCTGTTCATTCATCCCTCATCCCTCTGCCCTCATCCTTCATCTTTCCTCCCTTCCCGATGCATCGTTGTCTCTTCCACAACGAGCAGATGATGTGCGCGCCCAAGGTGAGGGGCATGGACGCCACCTCGCTCTACGGGCGCGGCGTTTTCACGACGCTCGCCATCTACAATCAACACCCGTTTCTCTGGACTGAGCACTGGGCGCGGCTCCATGAACACGCCGCTCGGGCCGGAGTGGACGTGAGCCAGCTTGAGGAATCAAAGGTCAGGAATCTGCTGGCAAAGCTGATTGAGGTGAACAAGGTCAGGGACGGGCGCGCGCGCATCACCGTTCTCGCGACTTCCGAGAAAGGGGCCTGGGAGGTAAAAGGCCCTCCGCAGCGCAAGGCCGATGTGGTGATAATGACGGGCGACCTGCGTCCCGTCTCCGAAGACGGTCTGGCGCTCACGGTCTCGCCCTACCGCGTCAACACGCTCTCACCGCTCGCAGGCGTAAAAAGCGTCAACTACCTGGATCACATTCTAAGCTGGGAGGAGTCGCGCTCGCGCGACTTTGACGAGGCGGTCGCGCTCAACGAGCGCGGCGAGGTCGTCTCCGCGACCCTGGCCAATATCTTCTGGGTGAGAGGCGGGACGATTCACACGCCTGCGCTCCAGACCGGCGCGCTCGCCGGCACAACGCGCGCGCGCGTTATACAGCTCGCGGCCGAACTCTCGCTGCCGCTCATAGAGGGCGTTTACGAACTGTCTGATTTGGGGGACGCCGACGAAATCTTTCTCACCTCCGCCGGCCACGGGATAGCAATCGTGACGACCTTCGACTTTCACCGCTACACGGTTCCCGTCGGCTCGGTCGCCCTGCGCCTGCGTGAAGCGTTTCGCCAGCTAACGCTTCACGCAGACTAAGGTCGGAGCACGCCTATTTTTTCGCCAGCACTACGGGAGAGCCTTCCGCCGCGCGTATGCGCTCGAAGAAGGTGCGGACAGTCGAGTACTGGTCCGCAGGGATGGTCGCGGCGCGCTGCACCAGGGTGCGCGTGAAGATGAGGTGGCCGTCCTTGACCTCGTAGGTCGAGGCGTAGTTGCCAAAGGCCGTCTCCAGCTTCACAGGGTCTGGCAATTCGTCCACGTCAAAACCTTCGGGCAGTTTGACGCGCACGATCTCCGTGTAGGCGTGCGCGTCCAGGACGACCGGGTGTTTGCGCGACGCGGCGGTCAGCGCGAGCCCGTCCATGCGCGAGACTATCGCCGGTTTGAAGACGAGCAGGCGGTCCTGCATCAACTGGGCGTAGCGTCCGGCGGAGAACTCCACGTCGAGCGCGAAGCGGCCCTCCAGGCTGTTGTCCGCCGGTTCCAGTTTCGA
This sequence comes from Pyrinomonadaceae bacterium, assembly GCA_035275605.1. Lineage (GTDB taxonomy): Bacteria > Acidobacteriota > Blastocatellia > Pyrinomonadales > Pyrinomonadaceae > QHXM01. The sequence goes on along the minus strand of DATEMM010000498.1, from coordinate 5,725 downwards.
GACCTTCGCGCCCGAAGCGCCGCGCGTAATCCAGTCCTCTATGACTTTCGTGTACTCTGGCCGCGAGAGCCTGCGGAAGAGGTTGCGCTCGTCCACGGCAGACTGGCCCACCGACCGCTCCTTGATGACGGCGTTGATGGAACCGTCCGGGGCCAGGTTCACTTCGGCCTGCCGCTCCAGCTTGTTGGACTCGGGCGGCGTGGCCGGCATACGCATCAACGCGCCCGCGTCCCCGGCCGCGATGAGAGCGAAGCTTCCCTGCTCGTAATCGGGCAGGTCGCCCACTGGCGTGTTGTCATCCGTCGCGTCGAAAATCAGCAGACGCCCGAGCGAGGCGTGCTTGAGAACGGTCGGCGCGTTCGTCTCGTCGCTGACCCTAATGGCGATGATGCAGTGGTTGAACTGGCTCGGGCTCGCCCAGTCCTCGCGGACGTAGTTCGGGTCGCCGGAATAGATGAGCACCGGGTAGGAATTTATCTTGACCGCCTTGAGCATGGCGCGCATCAGGTTCGCCTTGTCCTTGCAATCCCCATAAGACTTGGCGAAGACCTCCGTGGCCGAGTGCGGGCGGTAGCGTCCCACCCCGATTTGAATAGAGATGTACTGCAAGTTCTGCACGTAGCGCCCGATGATCTGGATGCGCTCAAGCTCCGTTTTGGCGTTCATGGTCAGCTCACGCGCCTTTCCGGCGAGCGCGTCGTCGAGCGTGACCTGCGGGTCGCTCAATTCCGAGTACCAGCGCGAGACATCCGTCCAGTTGGAGAAGTTCCTGGCCCCTGCGGCCTGCGCTCCTGCGGGCGCGGAATAGTTAATCGCCACGCGCGGCGCGAGGTTGGTGACGGACGGTCCCGAAGGCTCGTGCTCGATGTAAGGCAAATCGCGCAGCTCCCAGGTGTAGGTTGTGCCAGTCACCGTCGGGTCAATCTTGGCGTGGTTGAAAGTGACGCTCGAAGCCGTCCACCCCTGCGGGAGCGTGAGCTGGTAGCGAGATTGCAGGACGGGCAGGTCGCCCTGGAAATACCAGAGCGTCTGGCTGAAGAACGTGCGGCTCTCCGTGACGGTCTGGTAGCCGAAAACGGTCCCGGCGTCCGCCTCGTTCGACGCGTCGATGACCTTCAGGCGGCTCTCGTCGTAAACGTCGTTCGTGGCGGAAGCGACGTCTAGAGTCTGGTCTTTGCCGAAGCGCTTGACGTCGCCGCCTGGGCGTATCAGCCAGGCTTTCATCTCGCGCACCTTGCCGGAGTCCGTCGCGTAGGCTTCGCGCGCCACGGCCTCGTCGCGCCCCTCGCGCTTGAGGATGCGGACGGCGTAGGTCGAGGTCGTCGTAATGCGTCCGTCCTCGCCGACGGTCATCACGGACTCGTCCAGGAGGACGACCGCGGGCACGTCCTTATCATAAGCGGGGGCTTTGCGGGCCGCGGCCTCTTGCAGCCAGGCGGGCACTTCGTCACCGGCGAGCGCCGCGGAGGAGGAGAGGACGAGGAGGGCTAGTAAGGCGAATATGCGTTTAGGGAACATCTGTAAAACCTCTCGGGCATAGAAGGTGCCCGCTAACAATCGAAGCCGTCCGGGGCCTGGGCCATTTTGCTTCGGCCCCGGACGATTCTCTCTCTCGGGGGCTTCGCTTAATTCGACGCCGTGGAGGCCGTCTGTTTGAGCGTAATCGTGTGATTGTCCTGCTTGTGAACCGCGTCGAAGAGCCCCTTCAACTGGCTGTAGCCGGAGGCATCGTAGTAGAGGCGTTCAAGGTCCACGCCGCTCCCGCCGCCGCCAAAGAAAAAGTTGCGCTTGTAGACGATTCCGCGCTCGTCCTTCGTGGAGAATATCTTCACGTCGTAGCGTGTGATGTCGCCTGAAGCGAACGGCGCGGGTGAGTCCGGGTTATCCAGGCTGAACCCGTCCGGCAGTTGAATCGTCACGGTATCTTCCTCCGACCAGGGGAAGTGGAAGTAGATGGCGTGCGTTCTTCCGCTGGTGGGGAAGATCGGCGCCACTCCGTGCTCGAAGAAGGCAGGCTGCACGAACAAACGCTTGCCGGTGCGCTGAGCGTAGCCGGGGACGCGCACGTGGAACGAGTAGACGAACGGCTTCAAAGGGTCCGTGACATTCTCTATCTTGATGTCGGAGAGTTCCGCCGTGCTCATCTGCTCCTTGACACGGTTGCGCAGGGTCTCCTCGCGCTCAGACGGCGAATCGTCGTCATTATACTCCTTCTTTTCGGCCGCGAGGTGCCCAGTGTATTCGATGCGGACGTCACCTTCGAGCGTGCCGTCTTCCAACAGGCGGAACTTGCCCGTGCGCTTCTCCTGCGAGCTGGTGACGGGGGCCACGGGCGTCCTCACCCAGACGGGCTCTTTGGAGTCCGTGATGAGGGCCTCCTGGCCTTCCTCCGGCCAGCCCAGCATGCCAAACGGCGTGTAGCGTTCGGCTGGGGAGAAGAAGCGCCACTCCTCGCCGACGCGGACGGCGACGAAAGAGGAGGCTAGGAAAGAGACGTGGGCGAGGTCTTTGTTGAAGAAGAGGTCGTCACGATTGCCCGAAAGCGCCAGGCGCGAGTCGAAGCCCGCGGCCCTAGCGAGCGCGGCGAAGAGCATATCTATGTTCGAGCCGGTCCCGATCTCGCGCTTGAGGGTATCGGCGGGCGACTTGTTCTCTTTGAACTTGCTACGCTCTTCGAGCGTCAGTTCAATGGAGTCGTCGTTGACGTTCTTGATCTTGGTGCGGCAGAACTCATAAATGCGCTTGAGCTTCTCCTCCGGGGTCGAGGCGTCGCCGACGATTGCTACCGCCGCCGCCTTAACCTCGTCGTTGGCCTTCATATCTTCCTTGGTCAATTCATAAATCTTCTTGCCCATCTCCTTCCAGTACTTCTCGGCGACGATCTTCTCGCCCTCGTGGTAGAAGAGAAAAATCCAGGCGCGCACCTCGTCCTCGGGCGGCATCTTGGACTCTTCGCGAAAGGCCGGCATGTTGGTCTTGGTCAGCCTGTGAAAATTGTCCTTGTCCTTGATGAACTTGGCCTCGCCCATGTTGAAGGGCTTGTACTGCATCCCGGCATAAGGGCGCAGAAAGTAGGTGACTGTCTGGACGGGGATTTCGCGCTGGAACTGTAGGCGCAAGCGGTCGGCGCTGCCGCCCGGATGGACTTCGCGCCAGCGATACTCGATGATCGCGCCAGGCTCCACGCCCGGCAGCGCAAACGACTTGGCTTTAACCTTCAGGCCGCTGAGCTTGATGATGGTGCGCTCGAAAACATCGTCTTTCTTCAATTCGACGATCGTGCCGTCGGCCTTGATGACGCGTGCCGAGACGTCCTTGATCTTGTTGAAGCCAAGGTACGGCAGGTCAACTTTGCTCTGGGACTCACGGCCGCGCTCGTTAAAAACTTTGATGCGGATGTAGTGCTTGAGCGACAATTCGTCAACCTGGCTGTCGTCCACGCGGACTTCCCAGAAGATGGCTTCGGCGTCGGCGTCCTTTTCAACGATGGGGGCTTTCAGTGCCAGGTCCTCCGGGGTGACGGGCTTCCAGTCCTGGGCTGAAGCTGAAGAGACCGCGAAAGCGACCAGGCAGATGAACAGGAGGGGGGAGAACAGCGGGGAACGAAATAGCTTCATAGCAGTAGAACCTTTCGACCGGATCATGACGATTTTGTGGGGGGCGATCTGGCTTGGAGAAATGTTGATAAGAATAAGGCGGCGCCGCGTCGGAAAGGGCCGCCAGTGAGTGAGCGACCGGAGATTCTACGGGCAGTCCGGGAATTATGCAAGCCCGCAGAAGCAACGTCCGAGTCTTGAATTACAAGGTCCGAAGGGAGGTCACCAAAAGCCCCAAAGGGGCGAGATATGAAAGCCTGGGGCAACGCCCCAGGAATAGATGCAAGTTTAAGGATCAAGCCCTGAAAGGGCGGAATACATATTTCGCCCTTTCAGGGCTTAGGATAATGATAATGACCGTAACCTGGGGCGATGCCCCAGGCTTCAATATTGCGCCCCTTCGGGGCTTTTGGTGACTTAACTTCGGACCTTGTTATGTGAACAATTCGGGACGCTGCTAACAGGACTGGTGCGTGAACTCTGAGCTGGCAGATATGTTATAATGCGCGCCTCGTTCAACCCCGTTTCGATAACCTTAGATTTAACTGCTTATTTCTTCTCAGGAGGATTCTTTAGGATGGCTACCGAACTCAAGCGCGCCGGCACGTCGCTCGATAAGATAGAGGAGTTGTTGGGGGGAGACGCTCGCACGCTGCTCGAACACACGTCGCGCACGATCTCTCGTGACCAGATACAGGTGCCGGGGCCTGATTTCGTTGACCGCGTCTGGGCCGCTTCGGACCGTAACCCTTCGGTCCTGCGCTCGCTGCAAACGCTCTACGACAACGGGCGGCTGGCAGGGACGGGCTATCTCTCGATCCTGCCCGTAGACCAGGGCATAGAGCATTCCGCCGGGGCCTCTTTCGCGCCGAACCCGCAATACTTCGACCCGGAGAACATCGTTCGCCTGGCCATGGAGGGCGGCTGCAACGCCGTCGCCTCGACCTTCGGCGTCCTGGGCATCGTCGCCAGGCGCTACGCGCACAAGATTCCCTTTATCGTCAAGATCAATCACAACGAGCTTTTGACCTATCCGAACAAATTTGACCAGGTGCTCTTTGGCACAGTGGATCAGGCGCGCGACATGGGGGCCGTGGCGGTCGGCGCAACCATCTATTTCGGGTCGGAAGAATCGACGCGGCAGATCACGGAGATCAGCCAGTCGTTCGCCTACGCGCACGAACTGGGCATGGCGACGATTCTCTGGTGCTATCTGCGGAATCCAAAGTTCAAGGGCGCGGACGGCGACATGCACGCGGCGGCCGATTTGACTGGGCAGGCCAACCACCTCGGCGTGACGATTCAGGCCGACATCATCAAGCAGAAACTGCCGGAGCGTAACGGCGGCTACACGATGATGAACAAGGAGGGTTCCTACGGCAAGACGCACAAGAAGGTGTATGAGGAGCTGACCTCGGAGAGCCCCATCGACCTAGTGCGCTATCAGGTCGCCAACTGCTACATGGGGCGCTGCGGGCTGATTAACTCGGGCGGCGAATCCAAGGGATCGTCCGACATGGCAGAGGCCGTCCGCACGGCCGTCATCAACAAGCGCGGCGGCGGTATGGGCCTCATCTCCGGGCGCAAAGCCTTCCAGCGTCCTATGAACGAGGGCGTCGAATTGCTCAACGCCATTCAGGACGTCTATCTTTCGGAAGAGATCACGATAGCCTGAGAAAAGCAGAAGTCAGAAGCCAGGAGCCAGGAGCCAGAAGAAAAGAAAATCTGTAAAAGCGGTTCTCCGCCTTTCATTCTGAATTCTGACTCCTGGATTCTGGATTCCGCTTTTCCCTCGCTCCTGCCTTTTGCTTTTCATCCCGTGCAAGCCTGTGCTATACATCTGTGGCGCAAGTTTGCGGGTGCCCGTCGCCGAAGGACCAGACGAAAGTCTTTGCCGGGCATCGAGAGCCTGAAAAACCCTCGCTCACAGAAAAAAACGGTAAGAATCCTCCGTGGCAATCGTTTTAAGATAGGTGAGCGCCTGAAACTTAAATTAAGATAATTTAGAACCCTCCCGCAGGGGAGGCTAGCCCCTTAATAAAGATGTCTGCTTCGCTGAAGATTACCCCTGAATCTTTCGGTCAGAACGTCCATCGCTGGCTCGACATTGTCAGAAACAATCTCCTGTT
>DATEMM010000497.1:0-7027 GCA_035275605.1 Pyrinomonadaceae bacterium | reverse complement strand
ATCGGCTCCGTAAAAGACTCCACGCACGGCCCCATAGAGGGTTCCGAGATCGGCCCGGTGGATGACGAGACGGTGCCACTCTCACGCGCGCCGCTGCTCCCGATCCGCTATGGCGTCCGCGTCCCAACCTTCGTCGTCTCGCCCTGGACAATGCGCGGCAAGGGTCCAAGCATAACTCTTGATCATTGCTCGATACTGAAGTCGGTCCTGGCGCGCTTCTGGGGCGGCGAGAAACCGTTCCTGAGCGACCGGGTCAACGCGTCGCACTCGTTTGATGCCTTCTTGACCGAGGCGGCCCCGCGCACTGTTCCGAACTTCGATGACAAGCTCCTGCCGCCGCTGCCAATCAGCGTGCCCAAGGCACCGAGCCGAACGACCCGGATCACCACCCGGCCGCTCTCACGAAAGGAAATGCGCGAAGGGCCGGTCGATTATCATCAACTGTCGGGGCGCTGGGCGCGTCAGCTCGGTCGGTAGATCAACGCGGGCGTTATCTGCTCACAACTTCCTGATAAAACACTTGCCAGGAAGCTGCCGGATTAACTCTCGCATCTCCAAGCTCAGCAGCACGCTCGTCAATTCTGTAATCGACAATCGACTGTCCTGCACGAGCGTATCTATGTGAGTGGGGTCATCCGAGGAGAGCAATTTGAAGACCGCTTGCTCGGTTTCACTCAAGCCTTCGGGGACGAGTGATAATTGCTCGACCAACCCCTTCTCCGTCTTCTTTGGCTCTGGCGGAAGCAGCCGCGCCGCTATTTCGGGCGGCAACTCACTGGCCACGTCCTGCCATTGCTGTACAAGTTTCGCTCCCGCGCCCTTGATGAGATAGTTGGTGCCGAAGGAATTCCGCGAGGTGATATTTCCCGGCACGGCCCAGACTTCCCGATTCTGTTCCATAGCGAGGCGCGCCGTAATCAGGGAGCCGCTATTCTCCGCCGCCTCTACTATCAGGACGCCTAGACTGAGCCCGCTGATGACGCGGTTGCGATAGGGGAAGTTCTGCGGCGCGGGCGGGGTCTCCAGAGGAAACTCCGAGACGAGCGCGCCGCCCGCGTCAAGAATCTCCTGTGCCAGCTTTCTGTGGTCGCGCGGGTAGACCTGATCCAGGCCCGTGCCCATCACCGCAACGGTGCGCCCGCCCGCTTCGAGCGCGCCGCGATGCGCCGCCGCATCTATGCCGCGCGCCAGACCCGAGATGATGCTCACACCCCGGCTGGCCAGGTCGCGCGCCAGCATGGAAGCGGTGTTCTGCCCGTAGGTCGAGCAGCGACGCGAGCCGACGATGGCCACGCAGGGCCTCTCAAAACACTCGCTCCAGGCCCCCTTCACATAGAGCGTAATCGGCGGGTCGAAAATCTCGCGCAGCAGCGCCGGGTAAACGCCGTCATCTAAGAGCAGCACGTCCGCATCGATGGCACGCGCACGCGCGATCTCTTCGTCAGCTTTCTCAAAGAACTCGCGCGCGCGTATGCTCTCGATTGCTTCTGGGCGCAGGCGCAGGCTTTCCAGCTCGGCGCGCGACGCACCGAAGACGGCCTCGGCCGAGCCGAACCGCTCCAGAAGCTTGGCCGCCGCGCGCGGGCCTATGCCCGGCGTCATGTTCAGAGCAATCCACTCACGCATAACGAGTGCGGAATGCGGATTCCGGTTTGCGGATTAAGAAAGAGAGGCTGCCGTTCTCTTAAATCCGCAATCCGCAATCGGCAATCTGGAATCGGTTGGCGGAGGCGTGTGGGAATCGAACCCACCTGAGCCTGCTCTCACAGTCTCACAGACGGTTTTGAAGACCGCGCCGTTCACCAGAACAGATGCGCCTCCCTTGGTGGGTGGAAAACCTTAAGAACCTACGCGCGGCGGCCCTGCGTGTCAAGATGTAAGTCTGAGAAATGGGGTTGAGTGCTGCACGGCTGAGAAGGCCGTCAGCCGGAGAGATGCTCCAGGCGGCGACGCGCTTTCGCTATCTGGCGATCAATGTTGTCGGCCATCATCGTTAGCTGATCGCGCCCGCTCCTGGCCTCCTCGTCAACCTTGAGCTTGAGGTGATAAAGACTGTCCTGCCGTATGCGTTTGATGCCGAACTCCGCCGTGTTCAACTCGCCCTTGAGTCTAAGGAACCGGCCCGCCAAATCCTCTTCCGCTTCCATATCGCCCTGCGCCGTACAGAAGAACTGCAACTGCTCGTCGCCAAGCAAGGTGTTGAGGCTTTCGACGTCGCCTGCCTGATAAGCCCTGCTCGCCTCGGCCATGACCGCGTGCCGACGCTTCGCCTCCGCCTCGTCCGTCGCATGGTCAGGGTGAAAAAGTCTCGCGACCGACCAGAACAGCTTGCGCATGGCACTCTTCCCGGAGGTGACCGTGGAAATTCGCGCCTCTTCGGAAGAGGACGCGTCCTCTTCCGTCTCGCTCTCGGCCCCCGTTTCCAGCTCGAAGAGGCGCGCTTCGGCCTCCCTGATGGAGCGTTCGACCTCACCCAGCTCTGCCAATCGGCTGCCGACGACCTGAGCGTAACGTTCCTTGAAGGCGCGCAATTCCTGCTGCAAGTCAACCAGTTCCCGGCGGCGCTCCACCAGCAAGGCTTCCAGCTCGGAGACCTGTAGCTCCAAATCCGGCGCAGCGTTTTGCGAGCTATTTTCGTGAAGACTAAGGCTTTGCATAAAGAATTCAAGACCCGCTGGGGAGTGTAGCAGGAAGATTCTACAAAGTCCCAGGCCAGATAGCTCAAACGAGGCACTTTGAGCCGGCCTTTAGTAGCATCCTAATCTAAAATCAGAAGCCCATATAATCCGTCCGAAAGCCCCGAAGGGGCGCAATACAATAGCCTGGGGCATCGCCCCAGGAACCTGGCACAGCATTCAACGTCAAGCCCTGAAAGGGCGCAATACATATTCCGCCCTTTCAGGGCTTATCATTAATGGACGGTCTGTGACCTGGGGCGATGCCCCAGGCTATTATACGTCGCCCCTTCGGGGCTTTCTGACAGCTTTCCTCAGATCATGTTAGGTAAATCAATTTAGGACACGACCCGGCCTTTCCCCGGACTTGACTGCGGGAATCAGAGCCTTTAAGATAATTCGAACGGACGTTCGAACGCCCGAATTCCTGTGAATTTTGGCCAGTTTAGAGGGGGATGGAGCGAAAGCTTTTCTGGAATGACTAATTTTGAGACTTCGCCGGAAAGCTACCGGCACTGGAAACTGTATATAGAGGGTTCGGTCGCCACGCTCTCCATGGACGTGCAGGAGGACGTGACTTTCGCCGAAGGCTATAAACTGAAGCTCAACTCCTACGACCTGGGCGTTGATATAGAGCTGGCCGACGCCGTCCAGCGCCTGCGCTTCGAGCACCCGGAGGTGCGCGTCGTCGTCATTACCAGCCTCAAGCCGCGCATCTTCTGCGCCGGGGCCAACATTTACATGCTCGGCACCTCCAGCCACGCCTTCAAGGTCAATTTCTGCAAGTTCACCAACGAGACGCGCTGTGCCATAGAAGATGCCTCTCTGAACTCCGGCCAAAAGTACGTCGCCGCCCTGAACGGCACGGCTTCTGGCGGCGGATACGAGTTGGCCATCGCCTGCGACGAGATTTACCTGGTGGACGACGGCAACTCCGCCGTCTCGCTGCCGGAAGTTCCCTTGCTCGGCGTGTTGCCTGGCACAGGAGGATTGACACGCCTCGTTGACAAGCGAAAGGTGCGCCGCGACCGCGCAGATGTCTTCTCCACACTGGCCGAGGGGCTCAAGGGCAAGCGCGCTAAGGAGTGGGGGCTGATCGATGACTACTTCCCGACCAGCAAGTTTCAGGAAGCGGTCGCGGCACGCGTGCGCGTGCTCGCAGACGGCGACGGGCGGCCGAAGACAGAAAGAGGCATCAAGCTCAACCCTCTGCAAGTCGAAGCGTCTGACGCCGGGCGCGAGTACAAATACGTCAGCCTGAAATTTAACCGCGAGCAGCGCTACGCCGATCTGACCGTGCGCGCCCCGGAAACGGACGCGTCTCTTACCATCGAGGAGATAGAGAGGCTGGGCGACGCCTACTGGCCGCTACAGGCTTATCGAGAGTTGGACGATGCGCTCTTGCACCTGCGCGTCAACAATCTGGAGATCGGGCTGGTCTGCCTGCGCACGGAAGGAGACGCGGCCTCCGTCCTCAAGGTTGACGAGACCCTGGCCTCACACCGCGACCACTGGCTCGTGCGCGAGATCACGCTGTACATGGCGCGCGTGCTGCGCCGCCTGGACCTGACGGCCAAGAGCTTCTTTGCCCTCATAGAGCCGGGCAGTTGCTTTGCCGGCAACCTGCTGGAGCTGGCGCTCTCCGCCGACCGCACCTACATGCTCAACGATCCGGAAGAGAAGGTCGAAATCTTTACGTCAGAATTGAACAAGGGCGCGTTGCCGATGTCGAACGGCCTGACGCGCATGCAGTCGCGTTTTCTGGCCCATCCGGAAATGGCCGAAGAGGTGTTCGAGCACGCAGGTCCGTTCGATACGGAAGAGGCGGAAGAGGCTGGGCTGGTCACTTTTGCGCCGGACGACCTCGACTGGGAGGACGAGATTCGCGTCGCGATTGAAGAGCGCACCTCGCTTTCGCCTGACGCGCTGACGGGCATGGAGGCGTCGCTGAGGTTCGCTGGGCCGGAAACGCTCGACACGAAAATCTATGGCCGCCTGACGGCCTGGCAGAACTGGATTTTTCAGCGCCCCAACGCCGTCGGCCCGCAGGGCGCGCTCACCAACTACGGCAAGCCGACGCAGCCGCAGTTCGATTACAAGAGAACGTGAGGAATAGTGGTCAGTGGTCGGTGGCCAGTGGTCAGTTAAAAACTGATTTCATCTGGCCACTGGCCACCAACCACTGACTACTGCTTATGGAACTATACGAACGCATTCCTAATAACGTGAATCTGTCGCAGGACAAGCAGCTGCTGAGGGCGCTGGAAAAGTGGCTGCCGAATTATCTGGACTGGTGGCGCGAGATGGGGCCGGAAGGCTTTCAGGAGAAAGAGGTCTACCTGCGCACGGCCGTCGGCGTTGACGCTGAGGGCTGGGCCAACTTCGATTACGTCAAGATGCCGGACTATCGCTGGGGCATCTTCCTGAAACCGGCCGCGCCCGGCGCGACCGTCGGCTTCGGCGACAACTACGGCATGCCCGCTTATCAGGAAGTGCCGGGTGAGTTTCGCAATGCCCTGCGGCGCATCATCGTCACGCAGGGCGACACGGAGCCCGCCTCTGTCGAGCAGCAGCGTGAGCTTGGCAAGACCTGCCCTTCGCTCTACGACCTGCGCAACCTCTTTCAGGTGAACGTAGAAGAGGGCCGCCACCTCTGGGCGATGGTCTATTTGCTGCACGGCTACTTCGGGCGCGACGGGCGCGACGAGGCGGACGGGCTGCTGGAACGGCGAAGCGGCAACCCAGACAAGCCGCGCATTCTCGAAGCCTTCAACCAGCCCTGTGACGACTGGCTCAACTTTTTCTGCTTCACGATGTTCACGGACCGCGACGGTAAGTACCAACTGGCCGCGCTCGCCGAAAGCGGATTTGAGCCGCTGGCGCGCACCTGCCAGTTCATGCTCACGGAGGAGGCGCACCACCTCTTCGTCGGCGAAACGGGCGTGGGCCGCGTCGTCAAGCGCACGGCGCAATTGATGAAGGAAGCGGGCGAGGGGCGCGACGTGCGCGAGCTGGGCGGCATCCCGCTCGACATCATTCAGCGTTACATCAACTTCTGGTTCAGCTACTCGCTGGACCTCTTCGGCGGCGAAATCAGCTCAAACTCCGCGGACTTCTTCGCCGCCGGACTCAAAGGCCGCTTCAAGGAGCAGGAGCAGTACGAAGACCACGTCGCCGCCGAGGGCACCTTTACGTTGACGGTGATAGAGGACGGGCGGCTCGTGCCGCGCGAAGTCCCGCTGCGCAACGCCCTCAACGAAGTCCTGCGCGGCGAGTACGTCAAGGACTGCGAGCGCGCCATGACGCGCTGGAACAAGTACCTCAAAGACGAGGGAGTGGAGGCACAGCTCAATCTGCCGAGCACGCGCTTTCACAGGCACGTCGGCGAATTCGCCGGGCACCACTTCGACATCGAGGGCAATCTCATCACGAAGGAAGAATTCGAGAACAGGCGAGACGAGTGGCTGCCCACGATTGCAGACCGCGAATACGTGCGCAGCCTCATGCACCCCGTGACGGAGCCCGGCAAAATCGCCAACTGGATCGCGCCGCCGGCGGCCGGGATCAAGGGTAAGCCGTTTGAATTCGAGTACGTCAGGCTATAGCGATTGCGGATTGCGGATTGCGGATTGCGGATTTATAGAGGCTGGGAATAAGAGATTAATTTAGCGAGTTGTGCCATGAAACAGGAGAGCATCAGTCAAGATACGTCGGCTAATCCGCAATCCGCAATCCGCAATCCGCAATCGGAAGATTTCACGCGCTACGACCAGAAGCTGGAGTTCATCCTGCGCACCAGTGCGCGCATCTTCGCCGAGAAGGGTTATCACTCGACGACGATGCGCGACATCTCGCGGGAGACGAACGTGAGCCTCGCGGGGCTCTACCATTACTGCCGGTCGAAGGAGGAGCTGCTCTTTCTGATTCAGGACAACTGCTTCGGGCGCGTGCACGAGCGATTACAGGAGCGCCTCCGCGAGACCTCCAGGCCGATAGAGAAGCTCCGGCTCGTCATCGAAAACCACCTCTCCTTCTTTGCCGCCAACATGGCCGAGATGAAGGTGCTCTCGCACGAAGCCGATTCGCTCGCGGGCGAGCTGCACGAGCACGTCTCCGGCAAGAAGCAGCAGTACACGCAGCTCGTCCGCCGGATTTTGTCGGAGGTTCAGCAAGCGCCGGACGCTTCCCTCGGGCCGAAGATCGATTTGACGGTCGCGACCTACGCCCTCTTCGGCATGATGAACTGGATTTACAACTGGTACGACCCGCGCGGCAAACTTTCCGTCACCGATCTGGTTGACAATCTCACGCGCCTCTTCCTCTCCGGCTTCCTTGCCGGACAGGCGGGCGAC
>DATEMM010000496.1:0-4404 GCA_035275605.1 Pyrinomonadaceae bacterium | reverse complement strand
GCTTTCGCGTTTAGCGCTTAAAGGCCGGTTGTGAGCGGTGGGAAACCCTTATGCTCTCTCTAGTGCGCGGCTACTCGTCGTAGAACTTGTAGCCGATGCCCCAAACGGTCAGCACCATCTGAGGGTTTTCCGGGTTGTCTTCGATCTTGGCACGCAGGCGGTTGATGTGTGAATCAATCGTTCTGTCGTAGCCCTCGTAGGAGTAGTCCCAGATTTTTTCCAGCAGGTACTTTCTGGGAAAGACGCGTCCGGGGTTGGAGGCGAACAGGCGCAGGAGATCAAACTCCTTCGGCGTCAACTCCACCTGTCTTTCGCCGACCATCACCTCGCGCTTTGAAGGATCAATGCGCAGCTTGCCGCGCGTAATCGGCGCGTCTTCGTCCGCCCCGTTTTTGCTCACGCCCGTGCGGACGCGACGCAGGACGGACTTGATGCGCGCTTCCAGCTCGCGCAGTGAGAAGGGCTTGGTGATGTAATCATCTGCGCCCATCTCCAGGCCGAGCACTTTGTCAACCACGTCGTCTTTGGCCGTCAGCATCAGGATGGGAATGTAAGGGGCCTTCTCCCGCAGCTCGCGGCAGACGGCCAGCCCGTCCATCTTCGGAAGCATCAGGTCCAGGACGATAGCGTCCGGGTGATCCTGCAACGCGGACTGCACGCCGGTCAGTCCGTCCTCAGCCGTTTTCACGTTGTAGCCCGCGCGCGAGAAATAGACGTTGATGGCGGTCGAGATATTCTCATCGTCTTCAACGACCAGCAAAGTGGGTTTGCGCTCACTCGATGCGGGCGAGGCATTCTCTTCCTTGTCCCCTGACTTACCTTTATCCGCAGTTGTCGGCATCAGTGAATTTCGTCAAAGAATGGTGAAACTGGGCTGTGGAGTGGCACGCGCCGGTGGCATGGCGCGCCTCGGTCACAGAGAATATAGCAGGTAAAGCGCCGTAAACTCAAGCATTAAGTTCAAAAAGACCGATCTGAGGTCGGCAGCCGCCAGCCGGTAAAAACGGGCCGGTTTTGCTTCTAACCAGTCGCCAGCCACCGCCGGATGACTGCCGTTTCCCGAATGGGCACGGCCCGCGCTGCCCGATAAAACCTTGCATTTGCGGGCATTCGGCCTCTCCAAGGCCCGCAGGGTTTGCCTTGTGCTCCCCGAAAGTTGTAAAGATGGCGTTCTAAGGAGCCCGCGGCCGGAGACGGCATGCGCCGACGAATCTTTTTCCAAACCTGAAGCCGTCCCTTCACGTTTGAAAACTATCGCAACAGGGAGTTTGACCAGCCCTAGTAAGGAGAATCCCACGATGACCCCCGAAGAAAGACTAAAGTTAATTTCCAGGTACGAGGCCGGGTATGAGGAAGTGGTCAGGAGCCTGGACGGCTTCCCCGCCGAACAGCTCACGGCCCGCCCCCTGCCCGGTAAATGGAGCGCCAGAGAGATCGTCCAGCACCTGGCCGACAGCGAGATGAACTCCGCCATCCGCCTGCGCCGCCTTCTCGCCGAAGAGCGGCCGGTGATTCACGCCTACGACCAGGATGACTACGCCAGGCGGCTCAATTACAACGACCGCGACATAGCGCCTGCGCTCGAATCGCTCCGCAGCTCGCGCGCAACGACCATGCAGCTTCTCGAACATATGACAGACGAAGACTGGAAGCGCGAAGGCTGGCATCCGGAAAGCGGACTCTACAGCGCCGAGCGCTGGCTGGAGATTTACGCCGCGCACGCGCACAACCATGCCGCGCAGATTCAACGCTTGAAAGAGACGCTCAGCTCACAGTAGACAGTTTTCAGTTAAGGCAAATGGCTTTCTGAAAACTGAAAACCGAAAACTTACTTCTTGACAAAAGACGCGGGGCGCGAGCATTATCTCGACTCGCTTTTTTTGCCGATGCTCTTCCATCTTTCTCAAACGATTTCGGGCCACTCTTTATGAATGGGACTAAGACCGTACCGCAAACTTCCCTTCCTGACCTGAAACTGGTGCGACGCGGCAAAGTGCGCGACGTGTACGAGGTCAACGACGACCAGCTCCTGCTCGTTGCCACCGACCGCATCTCAGCCTTTGACTGCATCATCCCTACGCCCATCTCGCGCAAGGGCGAGGTCCTGACGGCGCTCTCGAAATTCTGGTTCGAGCGACTCAGCCACATCGTCCCCAATCACCTCGTCACGACGAGAATTGAAGAGATGCCTGAAACTTTACGCCAGCACGCGGAGAGTCTCAGCGGACGCTCGATGCTCGTGCGGCGAACGGAAGTTTTTCCGGTCGAGTGTGTCGTGCGCGGCTACATCACAGGGTCCGGCTGGAAAGATTACAAGCGGACGGGCGAAGTGTGCGGCCACAAGTTGCCGACCAATTTGCAGGAGTCTGAGAAGTTGCCCGAGCCGATCTTCACGCCCGCGACCAAGGAAGACGAGGGGCACGACGAAAACATCAGCGAAGCCCGCATGAGCGAAATTCTCGGCGCGGAGGCGACCCATACGCTCAGAGATATTTCCCTGCGGCTTTACGCGGAGGCGAGCGAGTACGCGCGCACGCGCGGCATCATCATCGCCGACACCAAGTTCGAGTTCGGCAGGGACAAAGACGGGAAGATTATTTTGATAGATGAAGCGCTCACGCCCGACTCGTCGCGCTTCTGGCCCGCGGACCAGTACGAGGCGGGCAAGTCGCAGCCCTCGTTCGATAAACAGTTCGTGCGCGACTATCTCGAAACTGTCACCTGGAATAAGCAGCCGCCAGCGCCGTCGCTGCCCCCCGAAATAGCGCAGGCCACCACAGAGCGCTACCTGGAGGCTTACCGCCTGCTCGCAGGAAAGAGTCTGGAGCCTGAAGTCTGAGAGTCTGGAGTCTGAAGACAGAAACTGTTTTTGACGAGTTGACTTTAGACTCTCAGACTCTAAGACTCCAGACTTTAAAGAATGACCTTCTTTGACTTTTTAGTGCTCGCCCTTATCGCCTCGTCCGTGGTCTCCGGAGCCCTGCGCGGAATAGTCCGAGCGCTGTTGACGGGCGGGGCTCTCATCATCGGTCTTTTAATAGCGGCTCAAGGGTACGAAGCGGTCGGCTCAATCCTACGCGGGCTCAAGATTGTGGAGTCCCGCGAGACCGCGAACGCCGCCGGCTTTATTTTGATAATGGTAGCCGCTTTGGCCGGCGGCTTTCTGGCCAGTCGCCTGGTCTCAGGCGGCCTGCATCACGCGCGCCTTGAGTGGTTCGACAGGGTGCTGGGCGGCGCGTTCGGATTGCTGCGCGGCTGGGCCGTCTGCTCAATCCTTTACCTAGCTCTGACGGCCTTTCCCGTCAACATCAGCTCGGTCACGGAGGCACGCACCGCCCCGCTTTTAGCGCAGGGGGCTAAGCTGTTTGGCATTTTCACTTCACAAGAGATACGCACGCGATTTTATGAGGGCTATTCCGATTTACTCAATCACAAATAACTTCCCGCTTGAGATGTAATCCGCCGCTGGAGATTCCCATGCAGATGCGCACCCGCCTCGAAGCCCTGATAGACGAAATGCTCGACGGCCAGATTATGCTCGACGAAGCCCTGGCCGAGTTCGAGAAACTTTATATTCAAAAAGCCCTCGCCCGGCACAAAGAGCACCTTTCGCGCACCGCCAACATCCTGGGGATTCACCGCAACACGCTCTCCAAGCGCGTCTCCACCTACCGTAAGCAGGAGCCCTCGGCCCGCCCGGCCAAACGCGGCGGCCGGAATTCTTAAAAACCCTTAAGGCCCAGCCCTAAACCCTCAGAGAATCATTCGCACGCGCTCTCAAATCCGCCCAGGCCGCTCGGTTTCAGCGCGGGGTGTTGACAAGTGCTCCCACGGTGCTATATTTTTAGCACTCGCTTTTACAGAGTGCTAAAACCGTGTGGCGAGACGCTATTTTTATCCAATAAAACCGTAGTTTTCTGGTAAATCTGAAAGGAGCAGTGAAAGCAGTATGGCAACCAACATTAGACCTCTGCATGACCGCGTGATCGTGCGCAGACTTGAAGAGGGTGAGCAGGTGCGCGGCGGGATCATCATCCCGGACACAGCCAAGGAGAAGCCGCAGGAGGGCGAGGTTGTCGCCGTCGGCGATGGCAAGTACAGAGATGACGGCACACGCCAGACGCTGGACGTGAAAAAGGGTGATCGCGTGCTGTTTGGCAAGTACAGCGGCTCCGAAATCAAGATTGACGGCGAAGAGCTGCTGATCATGCGCGAGGACGAGATTCTGGGAATCATCCAGCGCGCGGGCGCAGCCTCTGGCAGCAGCAAAAAAGGCGACCGTGTGCTGTTCGGCAAATACAGCGGTTCCGAAATCAAGCTGGACGGCGAAGAGCTGCTGATTATGCGCGAGGACGAGATTCTTGGAATCCTCGAACGCGCAGGAGCAGCCAGCGGTTCAGGCAG